>URUZ01000255.1 GCA_900551225.1 uncultured Clostridium sp. | reverse complement strand
ATGTTAATTATTATGGAGTAAATATCAGCAACCGGTCAGGTGAAACTATTGTCATCCTCTGTGCCGTCCACTCTGCTGATGTGCTGCGCAAGATCATCGATGCCCCTGTGCTCAGCGGCCAGGGATATTCCAATATCGTGGATGGCAGCGGTACCTTTATCCTGCGGTCTATCTCCGACAGCCGGGAGCAGATTGCCCCGGAGGACCGGGAGCAGGTGGCGGCGTCAGTGATTAAAGGCGGAACAGCGTCCTTCACCATGCCGGACCAGGACGGGAGAGAGCAGGCAGCGGTACTCCTTCCCCTGCTGGAGGATAGGTGGTATCTGCTCAGCACTGTGCCTGAGGATGTGCTCAGGGCCAGATACATTGAGACGGCCGGCGGGATTATGGCGATTATCCTGGTGGCATGCAGCCTGTTCACCCTGTTCTTTGTAAGGCAGAGGCGCATGTCCTTCAGGACCCAGAAGATGCTGATGGAGCTGGCTTACCGGGATTCACTGACTGGTCTGCGTAATTATGACGGCTTTAAACTGGATGCAGGCCCCATTCTGGCCAGGGAGAAACTGACGGACTATGTATTGTGGTATGGAGATTTAAAGAAGTTTAAGTTTATCAATGATATGCTGGGATATGAGGAGGGAGATAAGGTTTTAAAGCTTATCTCCGCGTACCTGAGCCGCCGGGAGAGTAAGGACAGCATTGTCTGCCGCATATCCGCCGACAATTTCGCTGGAATCGGCAGATGTGAGGGCCAGGAATCCCTGATGCGCGAAATCCGCTCCATTCAGGAGTATTTGAAGGAGCAGGGGGTGGAAAGCCTGGCATTTATCGAACTGTCCGTAGGCTTCTATCGTCTGTGTCCGGGAGATGAGCAGGTGCCTGTGGATGTGCTGGTGAACTACGCCAACATGGCCCACAAGATTGCCAAGGAGCGGCCGGGAAGCGCCTGCGCCCTGTTCGACAGCCAGATCAGGCGGCGTCAGATCGAGGACTCTGTGATGGAGGCTGAGGCAGAGCAGGCCATACTGGATGGAGAATTTAAGGTCTACATGCAGCCCAAGGTCAATATCCAGAACAATAACTGCCTGTCAGGCGCAGAGGCCCTTGTGCGCTGGCATAGCCCGACCAAGGGGCTGATCCCGCCGGGCCGGTTTATCCCGCTGTTTGAGAACAGCGACAGGATTGTCATGCTGGACCGGTATATGTTCCAGCAGACCTGCAGCTGGTATCAGAATTATCTTGAGAGGGGAGGGCGGCCGTTAAGCATTGCGGTCAATGTCTCCAAGGTGGGGCTGCTGAAGAAGGATTTTATAGAATACTATGCAAGTGTGAAGGCGCGTTACCAGATACCGGACGGCCATCTGGAACTGGAATTCACGGAGAGCGTTCTGCTCAACGATATGGATATGTTCGCTGAGATTGTCAACAGGCTGAAGGGCTGCGGCTTTATCTGCTCCCTGGATGATTTCGGTTCCGGGTACAGTTCTCTCAACCTCTTGAAGGACCTGCCCATTGATGTGCTGAAGCTGGATATTATGTTCTTCCACAAGAGCCGGAATCAGGGAAGGGAACGGATCGTAATCTCTAATTTTATCCATATGGCAAGGGAGCTTAAGATTAAGACAATAGCCGAGGGCGTGGAAACGGTGGACAGCGTTGAGTTTTTAAAAGAGTGCGGCTGTGACGTGGTTCAGGGCTTTGCATTTTTCCGGCCCATGCCCCTGGAAGAATTTGACCAGCTCATTGAGCAGCAGGGAACGGACCCGGCGGTCCCTGAAGATGTTTAATATAATGGAGGCTGCCAGTTGATGAGAGTAAACAGACAGAGAGCCGCGTGGTGCATCCTGGCGCTGGCTCTTCTTACCACAGCCTGTACAAGAGGCGTGATCATAGAGGAGAATGCCACCTTCAGCGCGAATGTGCTGGAGGTGGACAAACAGTATATACTGGTGAAACCTCTGGAGGGGGAGCAGGAACTGAACAGCTCCGACAGAATCCGGGTCTCCTTAAGAGATGGGGACAGCGGGGTTTTTGAGGAGATCAGCGTGGGAGATACCGTGGAGATCACCTATGACGGCGTCATTGCAGAGTCCTATCCTGCTCAGATCAACGGCGCCCTGGGTATAAAGGTGACAGAGAGCACAAAAGAACAGCACACTTAAGTACGCCAGCGAAGAATATTAAAAGAGAATAATCAGAAGGTAGAACACATGGCGGACATCATGATCATGGAAGGCTGCAGAACCGGCGGAGGAATCTGGCTCAAACCAGCCGGCAGCGGGGACATCAGAACCATTTACAACCTGAATAAAGAGCTGATTGATAAGTACGAAAACAGGGAACAGATTAACTATAAGAAGGTGCTGGGCTGGGTGCGCCGGAACATTGAAGAACATATCGGCGGCTACACCTGTGTTATGTACGGCGGGAAGAAGGCCGGT
Organism: uncultured Clostridium sp.; assembly: GCA_900551225.1. GTDB lineage: Bacteria > Bacillota > Clostridia > Lachnospirales > Lachnospiraceae > Enterocloster. Next base: position 6,043 of record URUZ01000255.1, on the reverse strand, counting down.
TATTACTATTTTCACCAGGGCAGCCGGCCAGGCAGGATGGAGATGGATGATTTCTATATACTGCCTCCCTACCAGGACCGGGGAATCGGCACCTCGGTGTTCCGGGAGTGCCTGTCCGGGGTGACGCAGCCTGTGCTGCTGTATGTATTTATTAAAAATGTCAGGGCAGTGTCCTTTTACCAGCGGCTTGGCTTTGAGATTACGGGGACAATCAGAACCATGTACATTATGCAGAAGGGAGTATGAGACTACACGCCGGTCCGCTGACAGGCGAATTTCATAAGAATATAATCTGGGGGCGGAGTCAATATCCGCCCCCAATATGCGGACCGGAAATGTCCGGCTGCCGCGAAAATGGAGGAAAAATGTCAGACAATCAAACCGAAAACCAGTTTGTACAATACAATCTGTCCCAGCCCCTGGCGGAAGCCCTGGAGCTGCTTGGATACACTACGCCCACGGAAATCCAGAAAATGGTAATTCCTGCGGCTCTGGGGGGCCGCAGCATTGTGGCGCGGTCCCAGACAGGAACCGGGAAAACCCTGGCCTTTGCCGTACCCCTGTGCCAGCAGGTGGCGTGGGAGGAGAATCTGCCCCAGGCCCTGGTGCTGGAGCCCAGCAGAGAGCTGGCTGTGCAGGTGAGCCAGGAGATTCTGAATGTGGGAAGGAGAAAGCGGCTGAAGGTGCCGGCTGTGTTCGGCGGATTTCCCATTGACAAGCAGATACAGAGTCTGAGACAGAAGTCCCACATTGTGGTGGGAACTCCCGGGCGGGTGATGGACCATATCCGCAGAGGCAGCCTTCAGCTGGCCAATGTGCGGTATCTGGTCATTGACGAGGCGGATCTGATGCTGGACATGGGATTTTTGGAGGAGGTCCGGCAGATCATATCGCTGCTGCCTGAGGACCGGCGTACCTACCTGTTCTCAGCCACCCTGGACGAACAGGTACAAAAGCTGGTCCAGGAGGCGGTGAAGGACGCCCTGTTTATCTCACAGGAACAGGAGATCCAGGCGCCGCCATCTATCAGCCAGTCAGTCTATGAGACGGAACAGGAACAGAAGTACCAGGCATTTAAGCAGGTGCTGATGAAGGAGAACCCGGACAGCTGCATGATCTTCTGCGGAACCAGGGAGATGGTCAATGTGCTGTTCCAGAAGCTGCGCAGGGACAGGATCTTCTGCGGCATGATCCACGGCGAGATGGAGCAGAAGGAGCGGCTGAAAAATGTGGACGCCTTCAGGCGCGGCGGCTTCCGCTATCTGATTGCCACGGATGTGGCGGCCAGGGGGATTGATTTCGAGGGGATCTCCCTGGTGGTGAACTATGATTTCCCCACAGGCAGGGAGACCTATGTCCACCGCATCGGGCGCACCGGGAGAAACGGCATGAGCGGCCGGGCGGTGAGCCTGGTGACTGCTGAGGAGATGAGAATGGTGCAGCGGGCAGGAGACTACATGGGCGCTGTTCTGGAAGTCACCCCCTGCCCTCAGCCTGACCAGGCTGAGGAGAAGGCATTCTGGGCCTTGCAGCGGGAGAAGGCGGCCCCCAAGGCCAGAAAAGGGGAGGCATTAAACCGCTCCATCCTGCGTCTGGCCATCGGCGGCGGCCGCAAATCCAAGATGCGCTCCGGGGACATCGTGGGTACCATCTGCAGCATTGAGGGGGTGGAGGCTGAAGATATCGGGATCATCGATATCAGGGAGAGCCTCACATACGTGGAGATCCTGAACCAGAAAGGCCCCCTGGTGCTGGAACAGCTGCAATCCAAAACCATCAAGGGAAAGGTGCGCAAGGTCAGAGTCACGGGAGGAGGGGGAGCATGAGTCTGCAGAAACTGACGGACAGCGTATATTATTATGCCCATCAGCCGGAGACAGACCGGCCGATGCTGGCCTACATAAAGGGCGGTAAATGGGCGCTCGCCATAGACGCGGGCAATTCAGCCGCCCATGTGGATGAATTCTACCAGGCCCTGGAATCAGCCGGCCTGAAGCTGCCGGATCTCACGGTTATTACCCACTGGCACTGGGATCACACCTTTGGGATGCACCATATCCACGGTCCATCGGTTGCCTGCCAAAAGACCAACCAATTTCTGAACCGGGAGAGGGACAGGCTGGCGGACCCCGCATATGAGGAATTTCTGAAGCAGGATGATGAATGCCTGGGCCGGGAGTACGGGGCTGAGGGACGAGTCATAGCCGTACCCTCAGATATCCAGTTTGAAGGGGAGATGATTCTGGACCTGGGAGGTATCACCGCCCGAATCTTTCAGGCAGAGGCGCCTCACTCTGAGGACACCGTACTGATTGAGATACCGGAGGAAAAGCTCTTGTTTTTGGGAGATTCCACAAGTGAGGATTTCTACCAGGACGGGTATATGGACAGAGGGAAGTTAGCGAAGCTGATTGCCCTGATCGAAGGGGCGGACTGCACTACCTGCATACTGAGCCACACCGAACCTCTGGGCAAATGGGAATTGCTGGAGTATCTAAAATCAATCTGAGTAAACCGCCTGTTTTACCGGGAAATGCTGCCCGGCCCCTGCGGTGGCGAGTAAAATGAATTGCCTTTGCCGCGCCATGTGATATGATTAATAGAGAAGATATTTCAATAAATCTAAGGGAGGCTTCACATATGCGTTACAGAAAATTGGGAAATACGGGACTGGAGGTAAGTGAGATCGGCTTGGGAGCAGAGTGGCTGGAACGCCACAACGCTGAGGAGGTAAATGCAGTGGTTGACCGCTGTGAGGACTGGGGGATCAACATTCTGGACTGCTGGATGTCAGAGCCTAACGTACGGTCCAACATAGGAGCCGCCCTTCGCGGCAGGCGGGAGAAATGGATCATCCAGGGCCATCTCGGCTCCACCTGGCAGGATGGGCAGTATGTCCGCACACGGGAGATGGACCGGGTGAAGGAGGCATTCCAGGATCTGCTGGACCGTTTGGAGACAGACTATATTGACCTGGGCATGATCCACTTTGTAGATAATCAGGCTGAATTCGATCAGATTATGGACGGCGCGTTTATCCAGTATGTCCGCGGGTTGAAGGAGAAGGGGACAATCCGCCACATCGGTCTCAGCACCCACAACCCCGATGTGGCGAAAATGGCTGCGCTCAGCGGAGAGATTGAGTTGATCCTGTTCAGCATCAATCCTGCATTTGACATCCTGCCTGCCAGTGAAGATATCAACAGCTATTTTGCGGAGACTTATGATGAGTCCCTGGGCGGCATCGCGCCGGAGCGGGCCCAGCTTTACCGGATCTGCGAGAAGAACGGCGTGGGCATCACTGTGATGAAAGGGTATGCGGGCGGCAGGCTGTTTGACGCGAAGACCTCGCCCTTCGGAGCTGCCCTGACGCCGGTCCAGTGCCTGCACTACGCCCTGACCAGGCCTGGGGTGGCCAGCGTCATGGCAGGCTACGACACCCCGGAGCATGTGGATGCTGCAGCTGCCTATGAGACGGCCACCGAGGAGGAGAAGGATTACGCCAGCGTTCTGGCCACTGCTCCCCGCCACGCCTATTCCGGCCAGTGCACCTACTGCGGCCACTGCGCCCCATGTCCTGCCCAGATTGACATTGCCATGGTCAATAAGCTGTACGACCTGGCCGACATGCAGGAGGAGGTTCCGGCCACGGTGCGGGCCCACTACAGCGCCCTGTCCAGCACGGCCGCTGACTGTACTGGCTGCGGCGGCTGTGAGACCCGCTGTCCGTTCGGCGTGCCGGTTGTGGAGCGGATGGAACGGGCCAGGGAGATATTTGGCTAGAGCATATCGCGCTTTGGCGCGGGAGCTTTGCAGGGCGAACTCTGTCTGAGATAATAAGGAGGAAGAAATGAAAGTTCTCATGATCAACGGCAGCCCCAATGAGAAGGGCTGCACCTACACTGCGTTAAGTGAAATTGGAACAATACTGGATCAGAACGGCATTGAGCAGGAGATCCTGTACCTGGGCAAAAAGCCGGTGGCAGGCTGCATTGCCTGTATGAACTGTAAGGACACCGGCCGCTGCGTGTTCCAGGACCAGGTCAATCAGGTGTTGGAACGGCTGGACACCATCGACGCAATCATTGTCGGGTCCCCGGTGTATTATGGCGGGCCCAGCGGCCAGGTTACGGCATTCATGGACCGCCTGTTCTACTGCAGCGGAGGCAGGATGGCGGGCAAGCTGGGGGCATCGGTGGTATCCTGCAGACGCGGAGGGGCCACAGCGGCCTTTGACCGGCTCAATAAGTATTTCACCATCTCCAGCATGCCGGTGGTTTCCAGCCAATACTGGAACCAGGTCCACGGGTTCACGCCGGAGGATGTGAGACGGGATGAAGAGGGCCTTCAGACCATGCGCACCCTGGCCCAGAACATGGTCTGGCTGCTCAATTCCATTGAGGCCGGGAGAAAGGCTGGCATCGCCAAGCCGGTTTACGAGGCCAGGATCAGCACTCATTTTATCCAGTAGCCCTATACGTTGGCTATAGTATTTTCTGGTACAGCTCAAAACGGTCCAGACCGTAGTGGCTGTAGCCCAGGTCAACGGTATCTATGTACTGGAAACCGTATTTTTTGTAAAGGCAGACTGCAGGGGTGTTCTTATCATACACATCCAGGCGGACTGCCTTTGCGTTGTTTACGGCGCTGTGTTCCAGGATGAACTCCATGATCTGTTCCCCCACGCCCATGCCCAGACAGCGGGGATGCACGGCCAGTGTATACACCACATAAATATCCCTGTAGTCCAGATCTGTGTGCCAGTCAGCCAGTGAATAGGCGTCCTCCGGCGTATGGCGCAGGATCACGGTCCCCACAATCCGGCCATTGTCCCTGGCCACATACAGTGTCCCTTCCTCCACCCCCTCCCGGGCGGTGTCCCGGTTGGGATAGAGCCCCTTCCTCCAACCCGGATAATTGATATGGCTTTCAAGATAATCTGTTATACTGTCATAGAGCTGCGCCAGTTCATCGATATCACCGGGGGTTCCCAGTTCAAATGTAATATTCATGTGTAATTCCTTTCTGTAAATGTATATGGTATCTTTTGGATACTATGGGGCGGCGAAGTGCCTATCCCACTTTTAAGTGCGTTCTTGTGGTCCTGGTCCTATGGCTCTATAATGATTGATAAGAAGCGGCCGCTTTCATTGACGCGGTGAAGTGCTTGCACAGCGTGCGGTTCATCGCTAACAACAAACATATGGAAAGGACGAAACACATAATGAGAGAAGTAGTGGATTTTTTACAGGCCAACCCTGTTCAGTACCTGGCAACCGTTGGAAGAGACGGGAAGGCGAAATGCCGTCCCTTTATGTTCTGTCTGGAAAAGGACGGAAAACTGTGGTTCTGCACCAACAGCCAGAAGGATGTGTACATGGATATGCAGCAGAATCCTGAGGTGGAGGTGTCTGTCAGCGATGCCGCGTTCGCCTGGCTCCGTCTTCACGGAAGAGCTGTTTTCCAGGACAACATGGAGGTGAAGGAAGCCTGCATGGCCAACCCCATTGTAAAGGGCCAGTACGGCACGGCCGCCAACCCCATTTTCAGGGTGTTTTACCTGGCGGACGCGGAGGCGGTGATTTCTCCGGTGAACCGCCCAGAACTTACAGCTGCTAGTCAGCGTACAATTGCAGCGCCGGTACTGCGCGTCAGCGTACAACTGCAGCGCGTCAGCGGCCGGACTTCTGATACTGGCTGCCCCATGCCATCATGGAGTCCAGTATTGGCTTTAAGCTGTATCCTGTCTCCGTCAGGGTGTACTCCACCTTGGGCGGAACCTCAGGGTACACCTTCCTGGTGAGCAGCCCGGCTCTTTCCATGGCGCGCAGATGGCTGGTAAGGACCTTCTGGGTGATTCCGGTGACAGAGCGCATCAGTTCATTAAAACGCTTGGTGCCGGTTAAAAGATCCCGTATAATCAATACCTTCCACTTGTCTCCAATGAGCTGCAGCGTCATTTCCACCGGGCAGTCGGGGATTGTTTTTGTTTGTTCCATATGCATTTCTCCTATAGTATCTGAAAGTATGTATGGTATAATTG
>URUZ01000254.1 GCA_900551225.1 uncultured Clostridium sp. | reverse complement strand
AGCGTATCCACCAGTTTGGCGTTGCTGGCCTCGGCGGCGCAGGCTTCCCCACCGGACTGAAGTGGAAGCTGTGTAAACAGAATGACGCAGATCAGAAGTATGTGTGCTGCAACGCCGACGAGGGTGACCCCGGTGCGTTCATGGACCGTTCCGTACTGGAAGGCGATCCCCACGCACTGTTAGAAGCCATGGCTATCGCCGGTTACGCAATCGGAGCCAACCAGGGCTATGTCTACGTCCGTGCCGAGTATCCCATCGCAGTAGACCGTCTGAAGATAGCAATTGACCAGGCCCGTGAGATGGAGCTGTTGGGCAGCAACATTTTCGGCACTGATTTCAGCTTCGACGTTGACCTGCGTTTAGGCGCCGGCGCATTCGTCTGTGGTGAGGAAACGGCTCTGATGACCTCCATCGAGGGCAAACGAGGCGAGCCAAGACCAAGGCCTCCGTTCCCGGCTCAGAAGGGCCTGTTCGGCAAGCCCAGCATCTTAAACAACGTTGAGACCTATGCCAACATCCCCCAGATCATCTTAAACGGTCCGGAGTGGTTTGCTTCCATGGGTACGGAGAAGTCCAAAGGCACCAAGGTATTCGCCCTGGGCGGCAAGATCAACAACACCGGCCTGGTGGAGGTTCCCATGGGCACCACCCTGCGCACCGTTATCGATGAAATCGGCGGCGGCATCCCTAATGGCAAGAAGTTCAAGGCAGCACAGACCGGCGGACCTTCCGGCGGATGTATCCCTGCCGAGCATTTTGATATTCCCATTGACTACGACAACCTGCTGTCCATCGGCTCCATGATGGGTTCCGGCGGCCTGATCGTAATGGATGAGGATGACTGTATGGTGGACATCGCCAAGTTCTTCCTGGAATTCACTGTGGAAGAATCCTGTGGCAAATGTACCGCCTGCCGGATCGGCACCAAGCGTATGCTGGAGATCCTGACCAAGATCACCAAGGGCCAGGCTGAGATGGAAGATCTGGATAAACTGACCGAGCTGTGTAATTATGTTAAGGCCAACTCCCTGTGCGGCCTGGGCCAGACCGCTCCCAACCCTGTGCTGTCCACCCTGCATTTCTTCCGTGACGAGTACGAGGCGCATATCAAAGAAAAACGCTGTCCCGCCGGTGTATGTAAGGCCCTTCTGTCCTTTAACATTGACCGTGACAAGTGCCGCGGATGTACCCTGTGCGCACGCAACTGTCCTGCCGGAGCCATCATTGGATCTGTTAAGAATCCACATGTCATTGACCAGGCCAAGTGTATCAAGTGCGGCGCTTGTCTTGAGAAATGTAAATTCGGCGCAATTTACAAGAAATAATAAGGGAGGGAATAGACGATGGAGACAATTAATCTTAAAATCAATGGCATTGCAGTCACTGCTCCTGCGGGTTCCACAATCCTGGAGGCAGCAAGACTGGCGCATATCGAGATCCCTACTCTGTGTTTCCTGAAGGAGATCAATGAAATCGGCGCCTGCCGTATCTGTGTTGTAGAGTTAAAAAATGGCAAACTGGTAACTTCCTGCGTATTCCCGGCTGAGGAAGGCATGGAAGTGTTCACCAATACACCAAAGGTTCTGGATTCCAGAAAAAAGACCATTCAGCTTCTGCTATCCAACCATGACCGTTCCTGCTTATCCTGTGTCCGCAGCGGACACTGCGAGCTGCAGGAGCTGGCCCACGATCTGGGCGTGGAGGACGAGGGATATTTCGACGGGGAAAAGACCCCCTCTGAGATCGACCTCTCCGCAGCCCACATGATCCGCGACAACAGCAAATGCATCCTGTGCCGCCGCTGTGTGGCTGTCTGTGAAAATGTTCAGGGCATCGGCGTGATCGGCGCCAACCACCGCGGTTTTGAGACCAACATCGGCTCCGCATTTGAGATGGGCCTGGGCGAGACCTCCTGCGTATCCTGCGGGCAGTGTATCGCCGTATGTCCCACCGGCGCTCTCACCGAGAAGGACTGCACAAAAGATGTATTCGCAGCAATCGCAGACCCCGCCAAGCACGTGGTTGTGCAGACCGCTCCCGCTGTCCGCGCAGGCCTGGGCGAGGAGTTCGGACTGCCCATCGGCACCAATGTGGAGGGCAAGATGGCCTCTGCGCTGCGCCGCCTTGGCTTTGATAAAGTATTCGACACCAATTTCAGTGCCGACTTAACCATTATGGAGGAGGCCCACGAGTTCCTGGAGCGCGTTCAGAACGGCGGCGTGCTGCCCATGATCACCTCCTGCTCACCAGGCTGGGTGAAATACTGTGAGCACTACTTCCCGGACATGACAGAGAACCTGTCCTCCTGTAAATCTCCACAGCAGATGTTCGGCGCAACAGTTAAGTCCTACTACGCCGAAAAAATGGGAATTAATCCCAAGGACATCGTATGCGTCAGCGTGATGCCCTGTACTGCCAAGAAGTTCGAGATTGGCCGTGACGACCAGAACGCAGTGGGATATCCGGATGTAGACATATCCATTACCACCAGAGAGCTGGCCCGCATGATCAAGAAGTCCGGAATCAGGTTCTTAGATCTTCCTGAGGAAGAGTTCGATTCTCCTCTGGGCCTGGGAACAGGCGCTGCCGTTATCTTCGGCGCAACCGGCGGCGTGATGGAAGCGGCCCTGAGAACCGCTGTTGAGACCCTCACCGGCCAGGAGCTGCCGAAACTGGACTTCACAGAAGTCCGCGGCACACAGGGCATCAAGGAAGCTGCCTACAATGTGGCCGGTATGGACGTAAAGGTTGCCGTGGCTTCCGGCCTTGGCAATGCCAGAGAACTGCTGAACAAAGTGAAAAACGGCGAAGCTGACTACCACTTCATCGAGATCATGGGATGTCCGGGCGGCTGTGTAAACGGCGGCGGACAGCCCCAGCAGCCGGGTCATGTGCGCAACACCACAGATATCCGTGCCCTGCGCGCCAAGGTCCTGTATGACAGCGATGCCGCCAACCCCATCCGTAAGTCCCACGAGAATCCTGCAATCAAGGAACTCTACGCCACTTACCTGGGCGCCCCTGGCAGCGACAAGGCTCATCACCTCCTTCACACCTCCTATGTGAAGAGAGAAATCAATCGGCATTAATCCATTTTTTGCAAGCACATAGAACAGCGGAGACAGGGATTACCACCTGTCTCTGCTGTTTTTTAGGGGAAATTTTGATAATCAAACAAATTTTAAACATTTTTGGTCAAAAGTGTGATATAATAGTAGAGGTACCTATATCGTAGTGTTTCAGCAGGAAGGCGGTCAAATGTTTAAAATTGGTGAGTTCATTATCTATGGAACTGTTGGCGTATGTCAGATCAGTGGTATTTCACAGCAGGATTTCTCCGGCAATGAACGGAAATATTACTCATTAAATCCAATGTACGATAAAGACACAACCATCTATGCTCCGGTGGACAGTACAAAAGTCAATATGAGGGAAGTTATGAGCAGACAGGACGCAGAGCGGTTCGTTGCCCATCTCCCGTCTGTCAAGAGCAGAAGCTATATAAACGACAAAGAACGCGCCCAGGTTTACAAGGATATCCTGAGTTCCGGTGACTGTGTGGATCTGGCTTCCATGATAAAAGAGATATCCAACTCCCGCCAGCAGCGCATGGACAACAAGAAAATGCTCAGCGAGCGGGAACAGACAGGCATCAAGAATGCAAAAAAGCTGTTATACGGCGAACTGGCGGTAGCTTTGGAGATTGTACCGGAGCAGGTTCCCGATTATATTAACGACCGGGTTATGTGGGAGTGTTAAGCGGCTAAAAGGAAAGGGCAGTTCAGCCCTTTCCTTTTTTGTCCGCTTATTCAGTTACGACAGGCTTCTGCCGCCCAGGGCTGCTGCCCGGTATGGCCAGGGTTACTGCAAGGCTAACCACTGATACCGCGGCGCAGGTCAGCCATCCGGCGGTCCACAGGCCATTGCTTCCCAGCAGGACGCCGATTACCATGGGCGCGGCCGGGTTGGGTACATTGGAGGCGCTGGAACAGAATGCAGTTCCCTCCACCACCTTGCCCTCAGAGTACACCTCCGAGGGAAGTGCCCAGAACACACCACCGGCCCAGGAAGCCCCGAACATCATAGCGCAGGCGGCAAGGGCCAGAAACCATACCCCCTTTTCCGCCAAAAACGGCAGGCACAGAGCAGCTGCAATGCAGATCACATATCCCATACTCTGGACACTGCAGCGGGATCTCAGCGGGTTCCCCCCTGCGGCGGCCCTGCGGTCCGATACAATCCCGGCCAGCGCAGAGGCTGCCACCGTCACAATAGAGACGGCCATCATCATATTTCCGGTCTGGGCGTATCCATACCCCAGATAGGAGGAGTATACCGGCAGATCCACTGTCACAGCCTGAACCACCCAGGTGTTGGCTGCCAGGGAAAAGATCAGCAGCCATGTGGAGGGTGACCGCACCACCTGCCAGTCCGTCTTCCGCTCAGGGCGCCGGGGCGGGGCGGCCTCAGCCTCCGTCTTGTCCCGCGTCAACATAATCACCGGAACGGCAAACACCAGGCACAGGCCGCCCACAAGGTAAAAGGAGGACTGCCATCCAAGAGCCGGTATGATGATCCCCGAAAGCCAGGACCCGATCCCTGCCCCAGCCACAAAGCTGCCGTTGAAGATAGCTGTGGCCGCTCCCTTGTACCGGTCCCCCACCCACATCACAATGGTTGAGATGTACAGGGGAAATGTAATTGCATTACAGCCCTGGAGCCCCTTCAGGACGAACAGCAGCGGCAGGGACTTAAGGCCTATGGCCATGGGAACCAGAAACTGGGGCAGAATCTGGAACGTCAGCCCCAGGGCCATGGTTTTTCGCAGTCCGATGTGCCGGTAAAACCAGCTGGAGAAAAACATGGAGCACACCAGGCAGACCGCGCGCACCGTATCACTGAGCAGCACTGTCTGCTGGGGCACTGAAAGCGCCTGGGCCACCTCCCCCACAACCATGGAATACTGGGTCACAGCCGCCGGCATCGTAAAGCCAAGGCAGGAATACAGCGCCACAATGATCCATGGGTACATCTCTTCTTTTCTATGAGACATTTTCTAAGTTCACCCCTTCATTCAAAAAAACAGTCAAAATAATCCCGGTAGACCTGGAAGAGGAATGTAACGTGTTCCTTCATATAAAAATAGGCAAATTCCTGATCGTGCTCTTTGATAGCCCTGACGATCTGGCGGTGCTGGGCGGCAATGGCCTCCACGGTCCGGCTCTTGTGCTCCGGCTTGATCATGGACACCTTCATAGGCGTATTTTCAAGGGCAATCAGCTTTTCAAACATTTCCAGAAGAATCCGGTCGTCCACGATCTTCAGCAGGCACAGATGAAATTCATCCATCTCAACATTATCCGCCGAATCGGGTTTCCCTTCAATGAGGGCTTCCAGGTTCCGTATGTCCTCATCTGTGGCCAGACGGGCCGCTTCCCTGGCAATGGCAGGCTCGATCATCAGCCGGACCCGGCAGGAATACTGGAAATTCTCTCTGAAGTCCCCCAGATTTTCGGAAAATATCTCCTGCAGCGCCTGTTGGCTGCCTTCCACAGCCACAAAGCTGCCCTTTCCCTTCTGGGTGCTGATAATTCCCATGTTGGCCAGAATGCGCAGGGCTTCGCGGACAGTGATCCTGCTGACCCCCATCATCTCCACCAGCTCCTTCTCCGAAGGAAGCCTGTCTCCCTGCTTATATTCCCCTTTGGCGATCATATCTTTTATCTGCCGGATCACTTCCTCATATAATTTGGTTCCTGAAACACGCTGAAACATATCCAATTCTCCCTGTCCTCCAACTCCCCCGGCATATGCAAGGTGGGAGTTTTATTCTTATTTCCCCTAAGCGCACGCAAAGGAGGAGTTTTATTCTTATTCCCCCTAAGCGTACGCAAAGGGGGGCTTTCAGTTTCCGCTCAGGCTCCCGGCCATCTCTTCCATCACGGCCAGCCCCTGTTCAAGCTGGCTTTTGGGGCAGGCGATATTCACACGGATGAAGCCGTCATATTGCGCGCCATAGTGATTACCGCCGTTTACCGCGATGCCGCGGGCGGCCAGTTCCGTCACCAGCTGTCCGCTGGTCAGCCCAAGTTCGGTGAAGTCGATCCACATCAGATAGGTTCCCTCCGCATCAACCACTTTCCCGCTGGGTATCCGCTCCTGAAAATACCGGAGCAGATAATTCTTGTTCTCAGTCAGAAAGGCCAGCTGGGCATCCAGCCAGTCACCGCCGGTCTCATAGGCCGCGCGGCAGGCCACAATTCCCATGAGATTGGGGGAAAACATATACCGTTTGTACAGCCAGTCCTGGTACTTCTCCCGCATTTCCCGGTTGGGGATCACAATGTTGGAGGTACACAGGCCCGCCACATTAAAAGTCTTGCTGGGTGAAAGGCAGAGCACCAGCCTGTCCCTCACCTGATCCAGGCGGCCTGCGCTGTAGTGGACGGAATCTCCCAGCGTAAGGTCGCAGTGGATCTCATCGGACACCAGCACCGCGCCGTACTCACTGCACAGGCCGGCCAGCCGCTCCAGCTCCTCCTGACTCCATACACGCCCCACCGGATTGTGGGGACTGCACAGAATCACCATCTGGGCGCCGCCCTTTAACTTATCTTCCAGGTCAGCGTAATCCATCCTGTAGCTTCCGTTCTCCCGGATCAGGTTGTTGCAGAGCACGGTCCGTCCGTTGGCCTCAATCACGGAATAGAAAGGATCATAAACCGGCGGCTGCACCACCACCCCGGCGCCTGGGTCCGTAAACAGCATCACCGCATGGCTGATGGAGGGCACAATACCCGTGGTGGGCACAATCCACTCTTTCTCAATGTGAAGCCCGTGGCGTTTTCCAAACCACCGGATCACTGCCTCATAGTAAGAATCGCTTAAGTCCGTATATCCAAATGCGCCGTTTGCGCAGCGTTTCTGCAAAGCCTCTGTCACACCCGGAGCCGTGGGATAGTCAGAATCCGCGATAAAAAAAGGCAGCAGGCCATTCCGGCCATAGTCCGCGGCCTGGAAGTCCCATTTTATGCAGTCCGTGCCGATCCGGTCCGTCCCCTGTTCAAATACCGTGAAGTCCTGCATCATCCTTCCTCCCTTACAATCTGGTCCACCGCGTCGGAGTAAAGCTCCCGCAGCTCCCCGTCATATGGTTTGAATTCAATGGGCGTCCTGTCCGACAGGAAGCCGAACGTATAGGCCAGCGTGGAGGCCACCCCCACCTTCAGAACACTCTCATCCAGGTCAAACTGCGGGTGATGCATGTCGGCTCCGCAGCCCAGCGCTTCATTTTCCGTGCCCAGAAGACAGTAGACGCCGGGGTAATACAGATGGACCTCTGCCATGGATTCAGACCCCATAAGCGGGTCGCAGGTCACCACCTGTTCAGGCCCCAGGAGGGATGTCAGGAACTCCCTGGCCATGGAAACACACTGGGGATGGTTCTTCAGCGCATTTAAAGGCCCCAGAAACTGATTGTATTCCAGGGTGCAGTCATAGGCTGCCGCAATGTGGCTGCAGATTCGGAAAAATGCCTTTTTAAATGGCTCTCCCGCCAGCTCTTTCTCATAGAAACGGGCGGTGCCGCCGAACCGCAGTGTCTCCGGTATCACATTGATCTTGGGCGAACCGTTCAACAGGCAGATGGAATATGTAAGCACCTGGAAGGGAGATATATCCCGCAGCGGCACTGTCTGAAGGGCCGCTGCAATGGCATTATAGCAGTCAATGGGATTGTTGGCAAGATCCGGCCTGGAGCCATGTCCTCCTCTCCCCCTGACCGTCACATCGAATGCGCACAGTCCGGCCATCACGCCGCCGTTCAGCACTGCGATCTGACCTGCCTTCACCGAGGGCGCCATGTGCATGGACCAGCAGCCATCCACGGGTATCTTCTGCTCCAGCAGATATTTCAACAGGAAGTAACAGTTCTCCCCGCCTTCCTCCCCCCGCTCAAACATCAGGATCACAGTTCCCTCCAGCTGGTCCTCATGCTCCTTCAGGATCTTGGCGCTGGTAAGCAGCATGGCCGTGTGTGCGTCATGGCCGCACATGTGGGCTGTTCCCGGAACCTTGCTGGTGCAGCAGCGTTCCCGGGCCAGGTTGCGGGGATTTTCCTCCACAGGAAGCGCGTCCATATCCGCCCTCAGAAGTAGCGTGCGGCCCTGTCCCGCCTTTCCCCCGGCAATCCGGCCCAAAATACCGCCGTGGGGGATCTCAAGGTATTCAATGCCGAGATTGTCCAGCTCTTTCCTTATAAAGTTCAGAGTGTTGTATTCCTTTCCCGTCAGCTCAGGGTTCTCGTGCAGGTAACGCCTTTTTTGAATTGTGTACTGTTCATTTTCTACTGCAAGCTGCATAAAGTCCATGACAAATCTCCTTTCAGAAACGCAGTAACTATCTTGTTATATGACCTTCAGGGCAAAAGGCGTTCACATGTATGGTTATATGATAAGGCAATAAAAATGTTTTGTCAACTTGTATTATATTATAATGGGTTTTATTGGATTTATTT
>URUZ01000253.1 GCA_900551225.1 uncultured Clostridium sp. | reverse complement strand
TACAAGGATTCGAACCTTGAAATGACGGAGTCAGAGTCCGTTGCCTTACCATTTGGCGATAGCCCATCAACACAACGAAGTAGATTATACAACACTTTTTAAACTTTGACAAGCCCTTTTCTAAAACTTTTTCAAAAATTTTCCTGCCTGCCCAAAAACTGCTGAAGGCGCTTCATGGACCGGTTGTATTTGGACAGCACGGTGGCTAAGGGAAGCTGCAGCGCCTGGGCCACCTCCCGGTGTTTCATCCCGGCTGCAGCGTGGAGAAGCACCACCTGGCGGTCCTCCTCCTTTAATTCGCCCAGGGCGTTCAAAAGCAGCTCCCGGTCTCCCGCCTGCTCGATCTCATCACAGATCTGCCCCTCTTCCCTGCCCTCCAGATCCAGAGGCGCATCCCCATGGAGCTTCTGCTCCCTGAACTTCATATAGCAGAGATTCCGGGCAATGGTAAACACCCAGGCCAGCGGCTTTCCCTGGGGCCGGTAGTCCCCTGCCCCGGTCCAGATCTTCAGATAGGTATCCTGCAGCACGTCCTCCGCCTCATGGCGGTTCTTGGTCAGTGACAGGATATAGCTGTATACAGGCCGCACCGTGCGGCTGTAAAATTCCTTAAATGCTTCCTGATCCTGCCCTGCTATGGCAGCCAGCAGTTCTTCCTCAGTCATGGCGTCCCCCTTCGGGGATTAGTCCGGTCTCTGTGCCTCGGCCAGATAACTGTTTTCCGTAGTAATCACACAAGCGCAGCGCGGATCTCTCTTCCGGACCGCAGAACTAACCCTTGCTTTTAAGTTGTCCTGAACCTGCTGTTTATATTCCCTGGGCACCACTAAATCAAAAATTAAATTAATATGCTCCACCCCGTCCACCATCCTGAAATCATGGTAAGACAGGCGGCTGTCCAGTTCCGCCAGCACCTGGTCCAGCATTTCACGAAATTCCGCCACACGGGCATCGTGGGTCTCCACGGGGTCCAGGTGGATCACCAGCAGAATCCCGAAGCGGCGCACCGCCTCGTGCTCAATCTGGTCTATAATCTCATGGGATACTTCCACATCCACGTCATTTGGGACCTCCGCGTGAATAGAGGCCATGCTCTTGGAAGGACCATAATTATGCACAATCAGGTCATGGGTTCCCACTATTCCGTCAAAGCTCACCACAAAGTTGCTGATCTGCTCATAAAGCTCCGGGTCAATGGCCTCACCAATCAGGGGAGCCAGCGTATCCCTGGCAATGTTAACACCTGCAATCATAACCACAACAGACACCACCAGGCCCACAATCCCGTCAATATTTACACCCCAGATGCCAAACACTGCAATGGACAGAATGGCCGCCGAGGTGGTAGCCACATCGCCCATGGCGTCCGCGGCTGTTGCCAGCATCACCTTGGAATTGATCCGCCTGCCCAGCTTCCTGTTAAAAAGGGACAGCCACAGCTTCACACACACGGAAAGCAGCAGGATAATAATGGAAATCCATTTAAATGTCAGCGCCTCCGGGTTAAATACCTTGCCCAGGGATGTTTTAAACAGGGAGAATCCCACCTGTATGACTATAAATGCCACAATAAACGCTGAAATATACTCAATCCGCCCATGTCCAAAGGGATGATCATCGTCCGCAGGCTTCTCCGCCATCTTCACGCCTATAAACCCAATGATGGATGAGGCCGCATCAGACAGGTTGTTAAATGCATCTGCCATCACGGAAATGCTGTTGACCAGTATACCGATGAACAGCTTGGAGGCAAAAAGCAGCAGATTGCAGAAGATACCCACCACGCTGGACAACATTCCGTAAGTGGTCCGCACCTTAGCGCTGTCCACCTGTTCATAATTCTTAACAAAGCGTTTTACTAAAAAATCTGTCATCTTTCTTCCTCTCCTGAAAAGGAAGCCGGGTCATACCGCACCTCCATCAGGCACAGACCCTCAGGCGGCGCCGTATATCCGGCTGCCTGCCGGTCCAGCGCTGTCAGAATCGCTTCCATTCCGGCTGCCTCCC
Organism: uncultured Clostridium sp.; assembly: GCA_900551225.1. Classification (GTDB taxonomy): domain Bacteria; phylum Bacillota; class Clostridia; order Lachnospirales; family Lachnospiraceae; genus Enterocloster. Next base: position 6,533 of record URUZ01000253.1, on the reverse strand, counting down.
GCTTTCCAAGGCCCACCTCAATCAGCGTCCCTGTCAGAATCCGCACCATCTGCTGCAAAAAACCGCTGCCCTCATAATCCACGGCCAACGCCTTTCCCTCCTCCAGCAGTGTAAAGCGGATGGATTCCAGATCCCGCACCGTGGACTTTTTCATTTTCTTATTTGCGCAGAAGCTTTTAAAATCATGGGTTCCCGTCAGCTGCCCTGCCGCCGCCTTCATCAGCCCCAGATCCAGCCGGTGTCCCAGGTTGTAAAAATAATTCCGCCGGAACACGTCCGGCTTCCCCTCCATCCAGATCTGATAGCGGTAAGTCTTGGAGCTGGCGTTAAGGCGGCTGTGAAACCGTTCCGGGGCCTCTGACAGCTCCAGCACGCGGATATCCCCCGGCAGGTAAGTGTTCAGCGCAGCCATCAGCTCCCGGACCTCCCAGGCGCGTTTCAGATGGAAATTGGCCACCTGTGCCCTGGCGTGAACGCCTCCGTCCGTGCGCCCGGACCCGTGCACCTCCACCGGCGCTTCCTCCAGCCGCGTCAGTACGTTCTCCAGCTTCCCCTGTATAGTCCTGTCCGTGTTCCCCTGTTTCTGCCAGCCGTCATATCGCGAACCGTCATACTCCAGTATCATTTTATAATTCATTCCTGTTCTTCTCCTTCCGCCTGGTCAGAAACCAGGCTGCCAGCACACCTGCAACCGCCCCTGCCATATCCAGCCACACATCGCTGATCTGCCCCGAACGCCCCGCCACAAACAGCTGGATTGTCTCATCCACAAAAGGAATCGCAACAATAGCCAGAGCCACCCTTTCCGCCGGGCGCAGTCTCCCCGCTGCGAAATTGCCCCACAGCAGGATTCCCACCCCCGCATATTCCATAAAATGGGCTGTCTTGCGCACCATGTGCTCGGTGAGCATTTCCCCGTTCAGCCCTATAAACTCCATCCCGTCTCGCAGAAGCCCCAGCACCGCCCCGCTCTCCCCGGAGGAGATATGGGCCGGCATCATGGAATGGCCGTAAACCACGCAGAGATACAGTACCAGCGCCAGGCGCCAGAGGAACTCTTTCCGTTTCCCAATCAATCCGTGTATTTTTCTCATCCAGTCACCGCCGCAGAATTCCACTGTCCGCCACAGCCTTCACCGCACGTCCTATCATATCTTCATCCTGCACCAGAGCCAGCCGCACATAGCCCTCTCCCGACGGGCCGAAGGCGCTTCCTGGCGTCACGATCACGCCGGCCCTCTCCACCAGTTCAATGGCAAAATCCTCTGATTTCTCATAACCTTTTGGCAGTGGCGCCCACACAAACATGGTGGCTGCCGGCCGTTCCATCTGCCACCCAATGGCGCTGAATCCGTCACAGAGAATATCTCTGCGCTTCTCATATGCCTTTCTGGTTGTCTCCACACAGGACTGGTCCCCGGTAACGGCCGCCACGGCCGCCTTCTGGATGGGAAGGAACATTCCATAATCCATGTTGGATTTCAGCAGCTTCATATGGGCCACAACCTCCCGGTTGCCGATGCAGAAGCCGATTCTGGCCCCGGCCATCCCATAGGTCTTGGACAAGGAATTGAACTCAACGCCCACCTCCCTGGCTCCCGGGAACCGCAGAAAGCTGCCGCAGGCCTTCCCGTCAAACACCAGCTCGCTGTAAGCATTGTCGTGCAGCACTATAATATGATGCTTCTTTGCAAATGCAACCAGCTCCTCGTAGAAACTGTCCGGCGCCACCGCCGTAGTGGGGTTATTGGGATAAGACACAATCATAAACTTGGCCCGCTGCGCCACATCCTCCGGAATCTCATCCAGCTGGATTACATATCCATTTTCCTTTTTCTGGGGCATATAGTACAGCTGGGCGCCTGCCAGCTGAGGGCCGTCACCGAACACAGGATAGCAGGGATCAGGAACCAGCACCGTGTCCCCCTCGTCCACAATGGACAGGGCAATGTGGGCCAAGCCTTCCTGGGACCCCAGCAGGGAACAGATCTCTGTTTCAGGGTCAATCTCCACATCATAGCGGCGCTTATACCACTGGCTCACCGCTTCCAGCAGCTCTGTCTGGTCATTGATTGCATAAATATAATTTTTCTCATCCGCCGCCGCCAGGCTCAGTGCCTCCCGAATATGGGGCGCAGGCGGGATATTGGGGGTTCCTATGCTGAGATCGATAACCACCTCCCCTGCAGCCTCCTTCTGGCGTTTGACCTCTGAAAGTTTAGAAAAAATACCTTCTCCAAAACGGTCCATCCGTTTAGCAAATTCCATCTTTTACATCCTCCTCGTATCCTAACTAACATGCAGCTATCCTATATCACAGCTGCCTGCTGTATTAATAACCCAGCAGGCAGACAATCACCGGCAGAAACACTGCCGGAAGCATATTGCCGATTTTCAACTTACTCTTAAGCACCAGATTCAGCCCCAGGGCAAAGATCAGAATCGATCCGATGAAAGAAATCCTCGTGATCATAAGCTCCGTCAGATAGGGCCTCACGACTCCGGCCAGCAGGGTGATCCCGCCCTGGTAGATGGCTACCGGAAAGATGGAAAATGCCGTCCCAATGCCCAGCGCCGCCGTGAACACAATGGACAGCACCCCATCCATCACTGCCTTGGTAAACAATGTGTTATAATTGTGGCTCAGCCCATCCTCAAGAGATCCCACAATGGCCATTGCTCCCACGCAGAACAGCAGGGAACTGCTGACAAACGCCTCCACGAAGGTGCCTGAGGCCTTCCCAGCCGGGATCTTAGACTTGCACCACTCACCCAGCTGCTCCAGCCGGTCCTCAATGTCAATCCACTCTCCCAGTATAGACCCAATGACCATACACAGCACCATCACCAGCGTATCCCTGGTCTCCAGCCCGGAACTGCCCATGTACATCAGTCCCTTCAACGCGCCGGATATTCCCACAAAGATCACGCAGAGCCCCACCGCACTGGTAATCGTATCCTCCAAATGTTTGGGCAGCCCGCCCTTTACAAGGAGCCCAACCGTGCAGCCTGCCAATATCGCCGCAACATTTACAATTGTTCCCAATCCGGTCATAATAACACTTATCCCGCCTTCACTTTCCTTCATTAACGGGCTAAACAGCCCATTTCGCCTATTATAGTACAATTTTCCAGATATGACAAGAGCCGGCAGGTGAAAAAACACCCGCCGGCTTCATTTCACAGACCAACCTATACCTCGCTGGACTGTATTTTGATACTTATAAAATTGTGATTATATATCTCCTAAATTAAACTCATCAACCGCCGGTTCCTCCTGGCTCTCAGGTTCGGTTTCTTCAACTGCCGGTTCAAATTTGGAGAGATAGACCTCTTCAGGAAGTCCTGCATCCATATTATATGGCAGATCCAGCGTCACTGTGCTGGTCTCCTCATTGCCGCCTTTATCCTGTGTGATCTCAAGTGTCATTTCAAACTTCTGCCCGATACAGGTGGCCATGCCCCTCTCTTTATCGCGAAGTTTTGCGACCTGTTCACCGTCCACGAATACCACAACCTTATAAGGAGTCTTATAGGTCTGGCCATTGTAATCAATAGATTTATTGTCAATATACACAGTGTGTCCGCGGCCAATGACCATCATGATACCTGCAATAATCAACAGGATTAATATTGCTCCTATTCTGAACAGAATGGTACGTTTGTTTTTCAATTTCCATCCTCCTCACTCTGTGCAAGCTGAAGCAACTGACCTGCCTTGCCCTTGGCTCTGCGTTTTTTCGTTTCATACATAATGAGGGCAACTGTGATAACACCATAGGAAATGAACACGCGGAAGTATTCACCGATCATGGAATCGCCCGTTATCTTTGCTCCTGCCGACGGCGCCACAATGAACATCAGATGGAACAGGATGACACCCAGGAACACGTTGCCGATGGATGCTTTATCAACAGAGGCACCGCCAACCAGCAGCGCAGCAATACAGAACATACCAATCTGAGTATGGGAGCTGTATGTGGAAATATTACCCATATTCTGCAGATAGATCACCATACCGAGGCCGGCAAATACGGTGGACATCACAATCGCAATGATCCTGGTGCGCTCCACATTGATACCGGCATCTCCTGCCACATCCATATTCTGGCCCACAGCGCGCATATCCTGGCCAAGCTTAGTCTTGCGGAACCACACAATGAACAGGCACAGCAGGGCTGTAACCAGAAGGGTCAGCACCGGAATCTTGACTCCGCCGATGCGGATGGCCCAAAGATTGTCCAGAGACTGTCTCATATGCAGAAGGCTTACCGTGTTACGGACGCCGTAGCCTCTGGGCAGCTTGATGGATGAATGGATGATCGGGATAATAGAACCCATCATATATAAAACCACAAGCTGATACAGACCATTCATAAAAAAGCTGATGATATAACTTGTAACCATCTCTCTGCCCTTTGCCATGTTGAGCATCTTTCCGCAGAAAAGGCCCAGCAGAATGGAAATAGGTATGGAGATAATCATAGCAAGAATCATGCCTGGAATACCCCAGATCTGCCAGTCGGCCGCAAAAATCAGGCCAATCTGTCCGGCCATGGCTCCCAGGGTCATGCCGAAGTTAAGACCCATGCCAGCCATAATGGGAATCAGAAGGCAAAGAATCAAAAATGCGTTTCTGCCCATTCTGGTAATAATCTCATTCAGCAGATAGCCCGGTGAAAAACCGGATACAGGAATGCAGACAGCGCAGATAATGATAAACATTAAGGGCACAGAGTTATCTCGGGCCAGGTTGAGAATGCGGTTGCCGCCGCTCTTTTGTTTAGTGCTCATTTCGATCCCTCCGTTCTTCTGGTCAAAGCATAGAGAATCATACCGTTGGAAACAACGATACGGATGACCTCGCTCATGTCCATATGAATCATGGAATTCATTACCGTTGGAGTCATGGTAACAATGCCCTGAAACAGGAATGTGCCGATAATGACGTTAGTAATGGAGGCCTTGTTAACTGAAGCGCCGCCAATCAAAATTGCAGACACTGCAGGAAGCGCCATGTAGAAGGGCGCCATATAGAGCTGAATAAAGCCGAAGCCCTGCTGATACATCAGAATACCAACCGCAGCAAGCCAGGTAGACATTACTACCGAAAGCATTCTCATCTTATCAATGTTGATACCGGACGCCTTGGCAAAGGTGGGATTGGAGCCCACCGCTGTCATAGCGGTACCGGTCTTGGTGTGGAGAAATGCCCACATCAGGAAGGCAAGCACTGCGAAGAACAGAAGGCTGCCCACTGGAATGGAAAGATGTCCAATGTTGATCTGCAGGAAGTTAGCCAGTACCTTATCATAAAAACTCTCCAGAGAGATTGTGGTACGAAGGCCCTTGCCTGCGAGGCCCCAGACCATGGTCGGACTGTTGTAGGGCAGCAGAAGCCACATCATACACATAAAGGAAACTGAAGAAAATCCTACATAAGTAGCGATCATCATCTCACCGCCCTTGATCTTGTTGAGCAGCCAGCCGTAGCCGCCGCCGAACAGCACCGCGAAGGGTGTTGCGATCAGAATAGCCATAACAAAGCTCATTGGGCCGGTAAAGCCAAACTGGATTGACATTGTCGCACCAAGAAGACCTGAGATGATTCCCAGCGGAAGGCCGAAGTTAAGTCCGCAGCCTGAATGCACCATAGGCACCATGGCCAGCACAAGAACCGCGTTCCAGCTGAAACGGTTGATTGTATTAGTAATCTGTGTAGGAAGATCCGCTCCGACGAATGGCGCCAGAACGAAGAGTGCCAGAAGAAATCCAGCAATGATCAATCTCGGCAGGCCGAAATTAGCGACCAATTCCTGGAGTTTCGTCTTCTTCCCAAGATTTATTGTTCGATTTGCAATTTTTCCCATGCTGTCTCCCCCTTATTTAACCTGGCTGACCATCAGCATACCGAAATCTTCTGAAGAATCGGTTGCCGGCAGGATTCCAGCAATTCTGCCACCTGAAACGATGGCGATGCGGTCACAAGTTGTTCGCAGTTCCTCTAGTTCGGACGAAATCATAACCACAGTAACCCCGTGCTCTCTGTTGAACTTCTTCAGAGCATCCAGGACCAGCGATTTCGCGCCGACATCGATACCTCTTGTGGGCTCAGATACAAACAGGAATTTAGGTTCAAGAGCAAAGGCCTTTGCCAGACATATCTTCTGCTGGTTGCCACCGGATAGCTCCTTAGCCTTCTGCTCAGAGCTGGTGCATTTAATCATAAGCTCATCAATATATTTCTGCGTTACTTCATGAATTGCTTTCTCGTCTCTCCATGTAACAAGGCCGCCCAGGTATTTCTTAAGAAACTTGTCCTGAATCTGCATAGCGCTGAACGCCACGTTCCACTCCAGCGTCTCGTCAAGCAGCAGGCCGACCTCTCGTCTGTCCTCGGAAACGAATGCAAGGGAGGAGTCCAGACACTTTCTTGGGTTGTTAAGGGGAATCTTCTGACCATCGAATTCCACCTCGCCGCCGGCATCGTAAAGCCCCATAACACCGTTGGGTATACCGAGCTTGCCCTGTCC
>URUZ01000252.1 GCA_900551225.1 uncultured Clostridium sp. | reverse complement strand
GTATAAATAATATTAATAGTGTTGCAAAGACAGGGTCTGTCTTGCTGATTCGATCACCTGTATCCATATGTACTCCTCACTGGCCCCGCCTCTGTCTGCGGATGTAAAAAATAAGTACCGTGATAAATGAAATCGCCTGTGACCGCGGACAGTACAAAAGAGCCGTACTTTCTGATATCATCAAGCATTAAATTCACACAATCTTCATACAGCCGGGCTGAAGTGTATGGAATATCCGACTTAGCAAAATAGTAATCTTCAATATCCATATGCTTAATCTTTAAAGCCCTGGCCAGCTCCCACGCAAGAGTGGATTTCCCACTGCCGTTTGCACCAAAAACGATTATTCCGCCTGCCATTGATCCCCCTCAAGCTACACCTGTTTTTTCTTCCTTGCCTTCCTGGGGGCGAAAATGTACGGAAACACCCCAAGACCAGATCCCAGCATGTGGAGAAGCGGGAAGCACACCACCCCGGTTACGGTCTTTGCAAGCTCACTCCATTTTTTGATGTATTCTTTCTCTTCCTTCACAGGCCCGGTCCCCCACATATCAATATAAAAATCCTTGCGTGTCATTGGGTGCATGCTCTCAATCCGGCCCATAAACTTCTCATCCTGGGTCAGGTCCTCATACACCACACGCCCAACCGGCATAATATAATCATCATCTAAAAAGTCCGTTCCGGGCCTCATCTCAACAGAATCGAGATTGATGTTGGCGGCAACCAGTTCCCCTGATGCCAGCGGTAGAAGCCTTAAGTAATCCTTCCCATAATAACCGTGTCCGTAAGACATTGCATCACTGAGCGGGCATTCCACGGTAAACAGATCGTGGGACAGAATATCCTCCACACTCTGGGCGCGGAAGCTGCTGTCCACCGCCTTGCCTCCGGCCGTTCCGTCAGCTACCCTGTGTTTTGCCGCATAGCTCTCATAATGCTGGGCAGCCGCCCGTTCCGTCAGCGCTCCCGCGCCCCAGGCAAGCAAAAATGAAATGACGAAGCAAAATAAAATATCATCCCTGATCCTATGAATCCCCATACCGCCATTCTCCTGTACATCCCAATATTCACCAATGGAAATTATCCCCATCTGAGTATCTTCTATTGTACCACTCAGGCCTCTCACAGGCAAGCGAAAGCGCGCCTCCAAAGCCGCGGCGTAGACGGAAATCCCTGTTTATGCTAAAATGTGAGTAACACGGCGGGTATAGAAAGGAATGGGTATATGACAGAGCTAAGCGTAGAACAAATCAGGAATTTCAGACTGCACTCCCACCATCTGGACACAGCATATCACAGGAAAGATATCGCTGAGCTTGTGGGCGCATGCGGGATGCAGAACTCCCCGCCAGGGGCCTGGGAGACAGCACTGTACAACCGTGTCCCCTGCTGCAGCCAGAAGGAGATGGAGCATCTGCTGTACAAAGAAAAGATATTGCTGCAGGCCTGGAGCCTGAGGGGAGCGCCGGTAGTATTCCCAGTCGAACAGAGCGGAGCCTTTCTGTCCGCGCTGATCCCACAGGGGGACGAGCCATGGATCTACACCCAGGGGATTGGGCTGGCCCTTGATTTTTTACAGATGGGTTTTGGCGAGGTGTTGGAATTGTTAAAACAAGTTATGCCGCAGCTGGACGGCCAGGTGCTGGTCAGCAAGACCACGCTTGATCAGACCCTGGCCGGATGGATGCTGCCGCTGCTGCCCGCCGATAAACGGGATCTGTGGAACCAGCCGTCCATGTACGGACACCCGGACGTACAGACAGCGGGCGGTGCGGCGGTGTCTTTCCTGCTGCGTCCATGCGCTTTCCACGGTCTCGTCGTCTTTGGGGAGCGAAAGGGTGCAAGCCCTTCCTTCACCTCCTTTAAGAGCTGGACAGGCTGCCGTCTCACCGAGGACGTGGAGGCCCAAAAGGAGCTGGTGCGGAAATATCTGCACTGTTATGGCCCTGCTGCAGTTGATTCCTTCGTTACCTGGCTGGGCTGCTCCGGCAAACAGGGGCGGCGCCTGTGGAATACTGTGTCAGATGAAATTGAACCTGTTACAGTATTTGGGAAAAAAGCCTACATCCTATCTTCCGACAGGGACCGGCTGCTATCCCCTGCTCCCCTGGACAGGGAACTGCTTCTCCTGGGCGGCCACGATCCGTATCTTGACCAGCGCGACCGGAAGGTTCTGCAGCCGGATCAAACCCTGCATAAAGAGATTTGGAAACTGGTCACTAATCCGGGGGCTGTTGTGTACCGCGGAGAGATCATCGGCATCTGGACCAGCAAAAAGAAAAGCAAGGGTATGGAATTCAAGATGAAGCTGTGGAGCAAACCACAGCTTCAGCAGAAAGTCCTGGACCTTGCCGGAGAATACGCTGCCTTCCGCCAGCAGTCTCTGATCATCTGAAGCCCTGCCCTGTGCTCCCGCTTCACATTTTAGGGAGCACAATCATCTGCCCGGCATAGATCCGGTCTGCGCTGCGGATCACAGAACGGTTCCTGCGATACAGGATACTCCATTTATCCGGATCGCCGTATATCCGGTCAGCAAGCTGACGGAGTGTATCGCCTTTTTCAATGCGGTATATCTGTTCCGAGGGTGACTGGTCAAGGATAGCGGTTTTGCCGTCCGCGCTGGTCAGATATGATTCCGGCTCCTCCACCTCATATACGGCCTCCGATCCATCAAAGGTTAGTTTAGTAACCCGTTTTACGGAGATGATGTAATTGCCGAATTTAGAATAATCATATCCCTGGGGCAGGTCATAACAGATCGTATTCGCCGCGGAATCTGTATTTTTCCTGTATAAATACTGATTCATAGGCCCGGTTGCATTCTCATTTTTGTACTCAATATACAGGGGAGCCACCGGCTGGGATTTGGTCTTGACTTCCATTAATCCATTGTCAATCACAAACCAATAGGTCATATGATAACCCATGGGAATGATCAGCGGCCGCTCCCCGCTCTCCAGATCCTTCCCCGCAAACCCTACATTTCCAGGGTCCTCCTTGAGCCATACAATCTCAAGTGACGAACCGTCCGACATCCGGTAAGGCCCGCTGTAGTCAGCCATCTTATAGAGATCATCGGCTATCAGGTATCCGTCACCGGCTGATTTAGTATTGGCATAGGCTGGACCACAGCTCAGAACAGCGCACAGCACGGCTGCCAGAAACACAGTAAATCTGCATTTTTTCATCTATCTCACTCTCCAATCTCATCCAAAACCTTCCTCACCAGTTCCGGGGACACCACATCATAGCACTTCTCATAAGGTGTCCCGGCAAAGCTGTAGGCCACATCCCCCATGCTGGTGGTGGGATCGGCGCTCCACGTCTTGCAGGAACTGTGGACCTGGGTAATTCCGGTCTCCTCCATTAGCTGCCTCGCGTTGGAAGCATTGATTCCGCTTCCGGCCAGCAGCTGGATCTGGTCCCCATATTGGGCCTGCATTTTTTTCAGCAGCCCAAGGCCTTCCATGGCCTTTTCCTTCTGCCCGCTGGTCAGCACCCGGTCCACGCCCATGCCAATCAGCTGTTCCATGGCCTCACAGGGGTCCTTTGTGCAGTCAAATGCCCGGTGAAACACTGCCTCGCCTCCATATTCATGGATCACACCGGCCAGCAGCGCATTCCGCTCCAAATCGATGGAACCGTCCCCCTTCAGGCATCCGAACGCAATTCCATCCGCCCCATGGACCATCAGCTGTCTTGTATCCTCCTCCATCACCTGGAAATCCTCCTGATTATAGCAGAAACCGCCGCCTCTGGGGCGCACCATGGCGATCACCTTAAGGTCCGGTAAATGCCGTTTTACCAGCAGCAGGCTTGCCAGTGATGGAGTCAGTCCCCCTAAATACAGCCCGCAGTTCAGCTCAATCCGTTTCGCACCTCCCCGCGCCGCCTGTACAGCATCGTAATAACTTCCACAGCAAACTTCCAGCATCATCCTACCTCTTTCCGTGTCTTTATGGCCACTCTCCAAAATATGTATATATTTTAACACAGCCGGGTTTGCTTGACAACCTGGGCAGGCCTATGTAAAATAAAGGAATCTTATTTACACCAGAAAGGAACCATAGCCCCATGAAGCTTCAGCGCCTGCTGAGCCTGACACGCCAGGCCATTGAAAAATACAACATGATCCAGGAGGGCGACCACATTGCCGTGGGCATCTCCGGCGGCAAGGACAGCCTGACCCTGCTGTATGCCCTCCACCATCTGCAGAAGTTTTATCCCAAACATTTCACCCTGTCCGCCATCACAGTGGATCTGGGACTTGGGAACCTGGAGCTGGACCCGGTCCGCGGGCTGTGCAGCGAATTCTCCATTCCCTATGAGGTGGTTCCCACTGAGATCGGCAAGGTGCTGTTCGAGGTACGGGAGGAATCCAACCCCTGCTCCCTCTGTGCCAAGATGAGAAAAGGCGCGCTGAACGCCAAGGCCCTGGAGATGGGCTGCAACAAGGTGGCCTACGCCCATCACCGGGACGACCTCATTGAGACAGCCATGATGTCCCTGATGTATGAGGGCCATTTTTATGCGTTCTCCCCCTACACCTGGCTGGACCGCACCAACCTGGCGGTGATCCGTCCCCTGCTCTACGCCTCAGAGGCAGAGGTCATCGGTTTCAAGAACAAATACAATCTCCCCGTCTGCAAGAACCCCTGCCCCATGGACGGCCACACCAAGCGCGAGTATGTTAAAAATCTGATCCGCGAGATGCAGAAAGACAACCCAACGGTAAAGGACTGCCTGTTCCACGCGGTTGTCACCGGGAAAATTGACGGATGGCCTGCGGGCTGACAAAATACGGCCCGGTTTCCGCCTGACAGCGGTATCCCCCGGAGGTTGACTGAGTATCGCCCATACAACAAAAAGGAATCCGCCCTCAGCACATTTATTACGCTGCGGGCGGATTCCTTTTTATATTGCAGATCTAAGCCGGACCGCCGGGGCCGTCCCCCGGTCCGTTGCCGCCAGGCCCATCCTGTGAGCTGCCGGGCGTCTGGCCGGGAGCCGCCGGGGAATTCTCCTCGGCAGGGGCAGATGGCCTTGTAGTGGTTTCTGGGCTGCCTCCGGGGGTGTTGTTCCCTCCCGGGCCGCCGCTGCCGCCGGGACCGCCATTGTCACCGGACCCGGAAGTTGTCTCCCTGGCCTGGGTAGTGGGCGTGATTCCGGGGCCGACCTCCTGGGTTTGTGTCTCCCTGGTCTCCTCGGTGGTCTCCTCAGCCGTGGTCTCCTCCTCAGTGGTTTCCTCCACCGTGGTCTCAGGCTCCGTACTTTCCGGAGGAGCCGTCTGAGGTTCTGTCCGGGCTGGCGCCTGGGTCTGGCCGGAAGACTGGCCGCCACCGCCGGAACCGCCGGTAGGAGCCGGCTTGCCCTCCTCATAAAGGCCGCTTTCCTCGGAAATCCTCTGGCTGATCTTCTTAACTGCTGAAGATGCCTTATAACCTTCCGTTCCGTACAGGAACTGGTGCAGCTGGACCACATTGCTCTCCAGGGTTGTGGGAATCACACAGTCCATTCTGCCGATCTTTTTAGCCTGGCGCGAGAATGGGAAGCCGCCGGTCTCTCCCAGATGGTATTTCTTCACATCCTTAGCCATGGGCAGCACATCGTTCACCCCGATATCTGTGGACAGCTGAGGCATCACTGCCATCACCAGGCTGGTCAGAGTCTTGGCATCCGCCTGTTTGGCCTTCTCCAGAGCCAGGGACACCACTTTCCTCTGGCGTTCGGTACGCTGGTAATCCGTATCCATCAGGCGCAGACGGCAGTATGCCACTGCCTGAACACCGTCCAGATGGTTCATGCCCGCGCTCTCCAGCTGATAGGACCCAATTCCGGTGGATTCCACTGTCTCCGTAATAAACGCATTGATATACTTAAATTCCGGTCCTGTGATCTCAATGTCCACCCCGCCCAGAATGTTGATGCCGTCAGCCACGGCCTTCCAGTTAAATGTGGCATAGTTGTCAATCTTCAGATCCAGATTCTCTTCCAGCGCACTGACCGCCTGTTTGTGTCCGCCCTTAAAATAAGCTTCGTTAATCTTGTGGTAAGTCCCCTCAGAGTTGATCTTCAAATACGTATCCCTGTAAACGCTCACCAGCTTGATCTCACCTGTGGCGCGGTCCACTGTACAGATCATCTGTACATCTGCCAGCGCGTTCTTCTCCACCCCGCCGTCACGGGAATCCACGCCAAACACAGCGATTGTCCAGGTTCCTGTCTGTTTGTGGAAAAATGCCCAGGCGGTGCTTCCCAGCCAGGCTGCCAGAATCAGCAGCAGCACATTGCGCACCAGCTTCATGCGCTTTTTCTTCTTCAGGCGGGCCTGCTGGCGCAGTCTGGCTTCCTCTGAGGAGGCATCATTTCCCCTTCTCCGGGCATTTCTGCCTCCGCCCTGGGGCTGGCGGCCTTTGGCGGCCCCATAGCCTGCGTTTCCGGCAGACTGGGAACCACTGTTTCTGGAAGTCCTGGAACCGGCGGTCCTGGACGGAGCCGGGCGGCGTCCTCCGGTATTTCCCCTGCCGCTCCGGCTGCCTCCCCTGGCTCTGCCCGGACGCTCATCTATATATACAGCTTCCAAGTCATCCTCCTCGAAGCCGCCATCCTCGTAATCATCATCATACCATTGGCCATCATCATACTCCTCCTCATACTCATCTTCGTATTCGTCATCGTAAGAGTCCTCAGGCTCCTCATAGTATTTTCTGCGGCGGGCGGCAGGCTCCTCGTATACCGGACGCTGGACGCCCTGGGGTCTGCGTGAAGGGGTACGTCCTCTTCTGGAGCGCATCCGCTCTAATTCATCATCTTCCTGATCCCTGTACCTCATTGGTTATACAACTCCTTCTTCTTTTGGTTACATCTAATCTACTAAACGCCGGTAATACGGCCAGTCCGCTGTGCATATGCCAACTTCCACGTTGTTAATATTGCCGCTGGTCTCCTGGATGCAGAGCATCTGCCCGTCATCCGTCCAGCCCAGGAACATGACCGTATGGGCTTTTGAACCGAGGCGTATGCAGGTGTCTCCGGGCTGCAGTTCTCCCTTGGAGACCGCCCTTCCGCAGTGGATCTGGTTGCTGGTGCTCTCGCCGGGTAGCCTGTTTCCCGTGGCCGACCAGTATACCCAGCTGATCCAGCCGGAGCAGTCCAGGCCCTTTAAGAACCGGCCGTCCTCGTCCGGAGATACCACAATCCCAAACTGGTTGGCCTCGTATCCCACGGCCCTCGGCTTGCCGCCCCAGTAATAGGGAACTCTTCCCACAGAAGTCAGCGCAAACCGTACCAAATCCTTTCTGGCCTTGGAGGCATTTAAAGGCAGAAGCTTCATATACAGATCAATATCCGTGGCAGTCAGTGGATTGCGCACCACCAGATTCTCTACCGTGAGCCCGTATTCCTCGAACCAGTCCTGGCTGCACAGTGTTCTCACATATCCCATGGTCTCATCATTCCATCCCGGCCAGCCGGAATCTGCAGTACCGGAGGAAGCCGCGCCGCGGCTGTCCCGCCCGAATAAGCTGCCGCCGTCTATACCTGCCATGGTAACCTGGACCGCAAGGTCCACATGTCCCGGACAGGTCACCGGAAGGTCATCTTCCGGCACGCCCTCAGTCTCTTCCTGCAAAGGCGCTGAGACTCCGGGGCCGCCGTCCACGCCCTCCACAATCCCATGCTCTGTTTCCCCGGAAGCGCTTGTCCCGGCTTCGGAGGCCTGGGTAGCTCCGCTTTCCGCCGGAGATTCAGATGGCTCCGCTGAGATGCCGGCCGTTCCGGCTGAGGTATCAGCTGTCTCGGCCGACGGCTCAGGGCTGCCGGATGAAGCGCCGGAATCTGTGGAGGCGCCGTTCGTTTCTGCTGAGGCGCCATCCGTTCCCATTGGAGCCCCATCTGTTCCTGCTGAATCCCCATCCGTTCCAGCCACTCCCGGTCCCTGGGCCTCATTCCCGGTCAAACTGCCCTCCGGCACACCGGCCGCTGCTCCGCTTTCCTCAGCGCTTGCCCCGTTCGTTTCCAGGCAGCCCTCACAGTAATACACAGGGCTGATCTGGTAGCTGTAACTGTGGGAGGCTTCCCACAGGCCCATGGCATAGTCTCTCAGTTCCTCCAATGTACCTGCATTTCCGTAATAATTGTAAACGCTGGCCATAGCGATGATTTCCTTTAGATTGGACTGCCCGGCTCCCGTCCCTCCGCTTCCGTCCAGGAATGTCACATGGATGCTCTTAAAATCCGGCACCACCCAGGTGGCCGGGTCCTGTGGATTCTGCGCCGGGTCCTGGGGATTGTAGTCTCCCATCAGCGCTTCCGGCCCGATTCCGATCTTGGCGCCCAGGCTGACAGGGCGTTGGTTGTACAAATCATAGATTTCGGAGGTCCACTTGGCTTCCCTGGAAGCCAGTTCCTCATAGAGCAGCTGAGCCATACTTCCCGCTCCCGGGCCGCCCTCCTCCCCGTCCGCCATCATGAACGCCAGGTTCAGGCGGTCCGGCAGAAGCACCATCACCGGCTCCGGGGGTGTTGCCTCAGCC
>URUZ01000251.1 GCA_900551225.1 uncultured Clostridium sp. | reverse complement strand
GATCATATTTATGTTACAAAAGAGTTTTGAAACTGGAAAATATGATGCCTATATCAAATGGGAGAGGGGGAAATGGAGACAAAGTGCACAAAAAAGTATGGGGAAACAGAAAAAAGCTGTTGACATATTACAAACAAAATGTTATCTTAAAAATATCATAAAAACATCATTTTATATCATAACAAAGAAGGAGGCAAGGAATGAAAGAAACGCTGGTAATCGGAATGGAGCACAGGAAATTTGCCTTTGACCGTGAGATGGCTCCGGTGGCATCCATTCATTCGGGGGACAAGGTAATCTTCGAGACAGAGGACGCGAATGTCAGCCTGATCACCAAGGAGAGTGATGTCTGGGAAAAGTTCCCGGAGCTATATGCCAGGGGAGGCGGCTGCAATCCGGTGACCGGACCTGTTTATGTGGAGGAAGCCAAACCTGGGGACTGTCTGGCAGTGGATATTCTCAGGGTGGTGCCCGGGTTTGTGCGGCAGGGAGGATATACCTCCATCTATTCAGGGCTGGGGATGCTCCAGGACTGCAAGGGGTCCCTGCAGCAGCCGCTGGAGCCCCGGACCAAGATCTGCCCGATTGAAGGCGGCAGAATCCGCTTCAAGCTGCACAACAGCGATGAGCATCTTGAGCTGCCGGTGAAGCCGTTTGTGGGAACCATCGGAGTGGCGCCCAGTGAGGACCGCCGGTCCTCCTTCTACCAGGGACAGGATTGGTGCGGCAATGTGGATATCAGCGAGATTGCCGTTGGGACCACGGTTGTCCTGCCTGTGCATGTGGAGGGCGCCCTGTTTTCCATCGGCGATATCCATGCGCTGCAGGGGGACGGGGAGATCACGGGCTGCGCTCTGGAGTGCCAGGGGATTGTGGAGGTCAGAATCCGGGTGGTGTCCAGGGAGGAGGTCCACTACTGCGACTGGCCTCAGGCCAACACCGATGAGTGGATGGGCGCCATCGCCTGCCTGGGTTACAGGAACCTTTCCGAGGCAGTGAGAACGGGGTACACGGAGCTGATCAGAAGAATGGAGAAGGAGTACGGAATGGACCAGCTGGACAGCTACCAGCTTCTGAATCTGATGGGTGAGGTGAAGGTGGGCAATTCATCCAGCTGTCTGTGCAGAATCCGGCGGGATGTGCTGAAACGGTACAGAAACTAAGGCGTTTCCCGGCACGTCCGGCGTCTGCCCGGCATTTGCCGCGGGGGGCTGGGATGAAAGCGGGGAAACAGATGGGAGGACACGAAATTGAGCAAGATAGTGAAACTGGGCATGGAGCACAGGAAGTTTGCTTTTGACAAGGAGATGCCGCCTGCGGCTGAGATCCGTTCGGGCGATACGGTGATATTGGAGACAGAGGATGCCAATTGCAGCCTGATTACAAAGGAGACGGACCTGTGGCCGAAATTCAAGGAGATCTATGAGAAGGCGGGGGGCTGCAATCCGGTGACCGGTCCAATCTATGTGGAGGGGGCCAGACCGGGGGACAGCCTGGCGGTTACCATCAAACGGGTGGTGCCGGGATTTTTAAGAGGCGGCGGCTACACCTCAATTCAGAGTGGTGTGGGAGCGCTGGAAGATATCAACGGAACCATTCAGAAGCCTCTGGAGGCCAGGACCAGAATCCTGGATATCAGGGACGGGGAGATCATTTACAAGCTGGACAACCAGGAAGAGTACATAAAGATTCCGGTGAACCCGTTTGTGGGAACTATCGGCGTGGCGCCTAAATATGACCGCAGGGCCTCCTTCTACAAGGGGCAGGAGTGGTGCGGCAATGTGGACTGCCCGGATGTGAAGGCCGGGTCAACGGTACTGCTGCCTGTCCATGTGGAGGGCGCCCTTCTCTCCATGGGGGATGTCCACGGCGTTCAGGGGGACGGGGAGGTGACAGGCTGCGCGCTGGAGTGCCAGGGGATCATCGAGGCCGAAGTGCAGGTGGTGCCGGGGGAGGAGTCCAACTATCTGGACTGGCCGCAGGTGGATAATGACCAGTGGATCGGGGTCATCTCCATTGCCAACAGGGGGCGCCTGACCAATGCCATGACGAGCGGGTATGTGGAGCTGGCCAGACGGATGGAGCGGGAGTACGGGATTCCACTGTGCGACGGCTACATGATTCTGAATCTGGCCGGCAAGGTGCGGATCGGCAATTCCGGCAGCTGCGTGTGCCGGATCGACCGCAGTCTGCTTGAAAAGTACCGTTTAAAATAACCGGAAAGGAGCGTAATGGGATGAATCAAGTATATAAGCTTGGGATGGAACACAAGAAGTTCTGCTATGACAAGAACATGGAGCCGGCCCTGAAGATCCAATCCGGAGACATTGTGGTCTTTGAGACAGAGGATGCCAACTGCGGCCTGATCACTGAGGGCACGGATCTGTGGCCGAAATTTAAGGAGATCTATGAGGCGGCCGGCGGCTGTAATCCGGTGACCGGGCCGGTCTATGTGGAGGGTGCGAAAGAGGGGGACTGCCTGCTGGTGGAGATCCTGGGAGTCACGCCCGGATTGGAACGAGCGGGGGGTTACACCTCCATCCAGAGCGGCGTGGGCGTGCTGGAGGATACCCTGGGCACCTTCCAGGAGCCGCTGGAGCCCAAGACCAGAATCTGCCGCTTTGAGGGCGGCATGGTGGTGATGGGAACAGAGGAGAAGGATGTGTGCCTGAAGGTGCCCATGAATCCTTTTGTAGGTTCTGTCGGAGTGGCGCCCAAGTATGACCGCAGATCCTCCTTCTGCCAGGGCGCGGAGTGGTGCGGCAATATTGATATCAGTGATGTGAGGCCGGGGGCCACGGTGGTGCTTCCTGTCAATGTGGAGGGAGGCCTGCTGCTGATGGGGGATGTCCACGCCTGCCAGGGGGACGGTGAGATCACGGGCTGCGCTCTGGAATGCCAGGGGACAATCACGGCCAAAATCACATTGGCGGCCGCTGCTGGGGCGGGGTATGTGAACTGTCCCCAGGTGAATACCGAGGAGTACATCGGCTCTGTGGGTCTGCCTAACTGTTCGGATCTGACGGCGGCCATGAAGATGGGATACACGGACCTGATCCGCCGGATGGAGAGAGATTACGGCATTGCCGCCTGCGACGGCTACATGCTTTTAAATCTGGCCGGAGAGGTGCGGGTGGGCAACGAGATGAGCTGTCTGTGCAAGATCAGCAGGAAGGCTCTGGAAAAATACAGGAAATAGGAGGCCGAAATTCCATGGCAGTTTTAAATATTCATGTAAAGGAACTGACAAAAGAAGGTTTTGCGCCCTATGGAAGCGCAGTGTGCATACCCACTGACGGCAATCCGGACAGACCGACGGACCGTTTTAATTTCTGGCCCAGGCTCTGTCTGTACCAGTGCGATTCAGGCGTGTTCCAGATCGGCGTATCCACATTTTTCAAGCGTCCTCTGCGCACGGCCAATATGGAGCGGCATTTTAAGACGGAGGAGTTCATGACGCCCCTGACCGGACCCATTGTCATCGTGTTCTGTCCGGGCAAGGCGGCAGACGGCAGGGAGGTACCGGATTATGAAAAGGCGGAGGCGTTTTTGATTACGGAACATCAGGCTGTGGTGGTGGGGAAAAATGTGTGGCACTGGACACCCATGCCCCTTGAAAATGAGACTTCCATCATATGCAGTTTTGCCGAAGATACCCAGAAAAATGATCTGGATGTGCAGGCGCTGCCGCCCGGAGAGGTGGTACAGGTCATTCTGTAGAGAGAGGAATGTACTTAAATGGAGAAGAATGATTATCTTGTAATCGAGAATATACATAAGAGCTTCTACGGCGTGGAGGTGCTGAAGGGGGTCAATTTTTCCGTTGCGTCCGGGGAGGTACACGGGCTATTGGGCGGCAACGGAGCTGGGAAATCCACGCTGATGAATGTGCTTGGCGGGCTGTACGCCAAGGACGCCGGGCGGATACTGATCGGCGGGAAGGAAGTGGAGATCACGGACAGCAAGGCGGCTGAGCAGGCGGGAATCGGTTTCATCCATCAGGAACTGAAGCTCTTCGACCTGCGCAGCGTGGCGGAAAACATCATGATTTCCAATCTGCCCACCAGGGGCATGTTTCGTCTGGTGGATGACCGGAAGAAGAATGAGGAGGCAAAAAAATGGCTGGAGGTGGTGGGGCTTAAGGTTGAACCCGCCACCCGCCTGGGAGAGCTGAGCATAGCGGAACAGCAGCAGGTGGAGATCGCCAAGGCGCTGTCCCTAAACGCCAAGATCCTGATTTTTGACGAACCTACCTCCTCCCTCACCAACCGGGAGACAAAGATCCTGTTTGGGATCATCAATAAGCTGAAGGCAGAAGGGGCGTGTATCATCTACATTTCCCATAAGTCCGACGAGATCTTCCAGATCTGTGACCGGGTGACAGTGCTGCGCAACGGCGAGAATGTGGGAACCCTGGACACCGGTACGGCCACCAATGACGAGCTGGTGAGCCTGATCATCGGCCGGAAGCTGGAACAGTATTTCCCGGAACTTCCGGCCGCACCGGGGCCGGAGGCCGTCAAGGTGCTGGAAG
Organism: uncultured Clostridium sp.; assembly: GCA_900551225.1. Lineage (GTDB taxonomy): Bacteria > Bacillota > Clostridia > Lachnospirales > Lachnospiraceae > Enterocloster. Next base: position 4,015 of record URUZ01000251.1, on the reverse strand, counting down.
TAAAGAATCTGGTGAATAAGAAGCTGGCGGGGGTGTCCTTTGATGTGAGGAAGGGAGAGATCCTGGGGCTGTTCGGCCTGGTGGGCGCGGGGCGCTCAGAGACGGCCAGAGCCATCTTCGGGCTGGACTATATTGCTTCCGGCGAGATCTGGCTGGATGGAAAACAGGTGAAGATCACCTCGCCCAGAAAAGCCATGAAGAGCGGGCTCAGCTTCCTGACGGAGAACCGGCGGGAAGAAGGGCTGATCATGAAAATGGATATCAAAAACAACCTGACATTTCCCATATTGAAACGGATCACCGTGCCGGGGCTGGGATATGTCAAACGCAGGAAAGAGCTGGGGCTGGTGAAGGATGCATTCCAAAAGTTCCTGATTAAGGCCACCGGGCCAAAGCAGCGGGTCAGTACCCTGTCGGGAGGCAACCAGCAGAAGGTGGTGCTGTCCAAATGGTTTATGACGGATTCCAATGTGCTGATCCTGGACGAGCCCACCAGAGGCGTGGATGTGGGCGCCAAGGTTGAGATCTATGAGCTGATTGTGGAGATGGTGGCAAAGGGGCTGTCCGTGATTATGATTTCCTGTGAGGAATCGGAGATTCTGGGGATGTGCCACCGGATACTGGTTATGCGGGACGGGAAAGTCCTGGGAGAATTTGACCATGACGAGGTGACTCAGGCGAAGCTGGTGGCACTGTGTCTGGAGGGAAAGAAGGTGGCTGTGTGAAGGGGATGAACCGCGTTCGAAGTATTGTGTTTAAACATGCCACGCCGATCCTCATCGGATGTCTTGCAGTCTTTGTACTGATCAAAATGCCGGTGTTCTTCAGTTTGGCCAACCTGCTGAGCCTGGGAAGCCAGGCGGCGGTGTGGGGCGTGGTGGCAATTGGAATGACCATGCTGATTCTGACCGGTGTGACCGATATCTCGGTGGGAGCACAGGTGTACCTGGGAGGGATCATTGTGGTCCGTGTGTACCAGATGACGGAGAACATGCTGATCGGGGCACTGTGCGCCGTGGCTGTCTGCATGCTGGTGAGCTCGGTCAACGGGTTTGTGATTGCCAAGCTGGGGCTGCCCTCCATGATTGCTACACTGGCGATGCAGCAGGTCTGTAACGGTGCGGCCTCCATTATGATCGGCAAGGATTCGGTTATCACCATGCCCGATGCATTTTCCAATCTGGGGCAGAGCCGGGTATTCAATATACCGATCAGCGTGGTGATCTTCCTGTTCCTGTTTGCAATGGGGGTGGTGCTGATGAACCACACCAAGTTTGGGCGCTATGTGTATGCCATTGGGAACAATTCGGATGCCCTTCAGGCCTCGGGAACCAATGTATTCCGCATCCGCCAGATGACGTTTGTGATTACAGGCGCCCTCTGCGGCCTTGCAGGCACAGTGAACGTATCCAGAATCGGGGGCGCCCAGTTCGGGATGGGCGCGCAGATGGAATTCTCCTGTATCGCGGCCGTGGTTGTGGGCGGCACCAGCATGCTGGGAGGAAGCGGCAATATTATTGGAACGCTGATGGGCGTGGCGGTCATTGCCTCCATCGACCAACTGCTCCGCCTGTTTAATGTATCAATTTATCTGTACAATGTGTTCTGGGGGATTGTGGTTCTGTTCACAGTGTGCATGGATCTGCTGAAAAAATACGAGGAACGCAGGGAACGGGAGCTGCGTATGGAGGAGGCCCACGAAAACTGATGGGCACGGCGCTGGAGCTTGCAGATGGCAGGAGTGAATTTTCCGACACACTCTTGGAACCGGCAGAAATTTCATAACTGTCTGCCCGCATTGAGGGCAGGACAAGGGGTAATGTTGTTGGAGCTAAAACATACAAAACGAGGAGGAAACGAGATGAAACGAAGAACACTGAGACATGCAGCGCTTATTCTGGCAGGGGTCATGCTGCTGGGGACAGTACCGGGATGTGGGAAGAAGGCGGACAGCCCTGCGGCCGGAGCGGCCAAGGATGAGATGGTGAAGAATCCCAATCTGGAGGACGGCAGGAATGTGGTGGGAATCTGCTGGTCCAGCCTGGCAGCTGAGGCCACACAGGTTCTGATCCAGAATTACCAGGATCATTACAAGGAGTACGGCATCGATGAAATCATCCTGCTCCAGGCGGAGAACAACCTGGAGCGCCAGATTGACCAGCTGCAGGATCTGGCCAACCAAAACTGCGATATTATTATTGTCAATTCCGTGGACCCGGACGGCATCGCTCCCGTGGTGGACAGCATCATGGCCCAGGGGATTCCGGTGATCGCGGTGGACCGGCGCATCAACACGGATATCTATTACACGCTGGAGACGGATAATGTATCCTGCGGACGTGATGTGGCAAAGGCTATCGCCATGCTGACCCTGAAGGATGAGAATGGCCAGGACGCGGCTCCCGGTTCGGTTGAAGTATTAAAATGTGTGGGCAACATGACATCCTCCGCGGTCCGTGACCGCATGTCCGGCCTCAATGAGGAGCTGGAGTATTGGCCTCATCTGAAGGTCATCGGTGAGCCCAGTGTGGAATCCAATATTGAAAAGGTATACAACGCTGTTCTGGACGGATTTAAAACCAACCCGGATATCAAGGCCATCTTCGTGGTGGGTGACAATCAGGTGGCGCCGGTGGTCTCCGCTTTGAAGGAGATGGGCAAGCTGTATCCTGTGGATGATCCCAGGCATGTGATCGTGGCCAGCGTGGATGGAATATCCAGCGTGCTGAAGGGGATTCAGGACGGGGAGAACGATATTGTGGCCAACCAGCGTTTTGACCTGTTCTGCTATGACATTCTGGAAATCTGCCAGAACTATTACAATGGCGATACATCCGCCATGGGCATCAACAGCAAGCTGCCGACTACCATCGTGGTCCGCCAGAATCTGGAATATCTGAGAGACAAGGGGCTTCTGTGGGCAATGCCGGCAAAATAGACGGAATCCAGAACTGGAGGTAATATATGGAGAAAAATTCTGCAGTGGATATAAAAGGGCTGGGTGCGGTCCGCGAACACATAACTTTGCAGAAACTGCTGCTTAACTGCGGTTTGTATATGGCCATTCTTGCTATATTTATCACATTTGCCGTGATTAACCCGGATTTCCTGACCATGCGGAATATGGTGAATGTATTTGAACAGTCAGCCTACTACCTGGTCTGCGCGGTAGGGATCACCTTTGTGCTGGTCAGCGGCGCCAACGATATGTCGGTGGGTTCCCAGGTTGCGTTCTGCAGTGTGGTGGCCACCCTGTATCTGGCGGCAGGGGGCAGCATCCCGGTTTCTATGGGAATCATGATTGCCTCCGCGCTGGTCATCGGTCTGTGCAACGGCCTGTTCGTGGTTGTCATTGGGCTTCCGCCGTTTATCGGCACGATTGCTACCGGCTATGTGGTCCGCGGCGTGGTGGCCTATTACACCAAGCAGGAGACGGTCACCGGGCTCCCCAGGGCATATACGGGTTTTGCCTGGACCAAGACCCTGGGACTGTCCAATCTGACCTGGATTGCTATTCTGATCGTGCTGATCGGTATCTATGTATTGAAGTTCACTGCTTATGGCAGACGTGTATACGCCTGCGGCAGCAATCCGGTGGCGGCGGGGGTCATGGGAATCAATGTCCGCTGGATCAAGATCTCGGTCTACATCATAGCAGCCGTATCGGCCGCGGCTGCAGCCATGATGCTCATGTCCCGCATGGGCGCGGTAATCGGCGGAACCAGCTTGAAAGGCGGCCAGGGAGGGCTGATCGGAACCTTTATCGGAGTGTTCCTGGTCTCCATGATCCGCAATGGGCTGAACAGCAATGGAATCAATTCCTTCTGGCAGCTTGTCTTTACCGGCGGGATCACACTGTTTGCAGCGGTCCTTGACAGCTATAAATCAAGGGCTAACGCTTAGAAGAATAGGACAGGTATGAAAAAGGTTTCCGGTTATAAGATACTCATAAGCGGAAACCTTTTTTGTCCCTTGCGGGAGATGGGGAGGAGGGGGTGGCCGGAGAGCGGTAGGC
>URUZ01000250.1 GCA_900551225.1 uncultured Clostridium sp. | reverse complement strand
CCCTGGGCGACACCGGAATGGACCTTTTAAAGGAGGCAGCGGCGCAGTTTAAGGCGGAGACGGGAATCGAAGTAAAGCTGGAGAGCTGGGCATACGGAGATGCCTACCAGAAGATACTGACTCTGGCCGAGGGCGGCAACATGCCGGACGCTATGTACGGTTTCTCCTCCTGGACCCAGCAGTTTAAGGAAGCAGGATATACAGTGGCCATCAATGATCTCATCAGCCAGGAGCTGTACGACGATTTTTCACCAGCAGCCAGAGAGGTGTGTGCGGTCGGGGACGAGCTGTGGGCCATGCCCTCCTACATGTCCATCCGTGGAATGCTGTTCAACGAAACGCGTCTTAAGGAGGCCGGCATCGAGAACCCTCCCACAACCTGGGAGGAATTCCTGGCCGTGGCGCCGTTGATCACAGATCAGTCAGCAGGCAAATACGCCTATACCATGGTGGCAGGCCATCCCAAGAACACATTGGACTGCTTCCTGCCCATTCTCTGGGCCTATGACGCGGATGTGATGAACGCAGACGGAACGGCCAACGGATTCAATAACGAGATGGGCATAGCCGCGCTGCAGATGTATGTGGATCTGGCCAAGTACGCGGTGCCGGATTATGGACAGGCCGACATCAACAGTACCCAGAGCAACTTTACCACCCAGATTGCTGCCGCATACTTTCACAATGCACAGGGGCTGGCCGCTTTGAAGGCGGCAGGGGAGGACTTCAGCTGGGCTGTGATCACAGAGCCTCTGGCCGGCCCATCCGGTTCCAGGTATTCCCTGGGCGTGATGGATGTGGATCTGGTGTTCAATACAGGCAACCAGGAAGCGGCGGCCAAATGGCTGGAATTCTGGCACACAGCCAAGTATCAGGGACAGGTCATCAACCAGTCCGGCTTTGTACCCAACCAGCAGAGCTATTACGCAGCCATTCCGGAATTCACGGACGAGGCCAATGTGATGGTAGCGCCCTTTGCAAAGATGGAGCCCATGGCCATGTTCAAACCGTCCATCACCTGCTGGGAAGAAGTCCAGAAAGCCATGGCCGATGCCGTGACCAAGGCGGTGATGGGAGAGATCACAGCCCAGGAAGCCATGGAGCTGGCAGGCAAGCAGGTTGACGAGCTGCTGTCAAAACAGTGACTGGGCTGCTGCAGCGGCGGGCGGATCAATATCCCGCCCGCTTTTACAAATGAGGAGGGCGGAATATGAGTGGTTTATCAAAAAAAGAGAGGCGGGATAAAGGGGTAAACTTGCTGTATGTACTTCCCATGCTTGCTATCTTCCTTGTGTTTATCATCTATCCCATAACCCAGGTGTTCTACATGTCGTTTTTTGAGCGGAAGGTGAATGGGGAGATGCTCTTTGTGGGGCTTCGGAACTTTATAGACCTTTTTACCAATCCCGACACGCCGCGGATGTTCACCAACACCTTTGTCTGGGTATTCGTGGGCGTAGCGTTCAAGATCCTGCTGGGCCTTCTGATGGCCCTTGTGCTGTATAAGAAATTTTTAGGGAAGAAAATGATGACGGCCATCATGCTGATCCCCTACGCCATGCCGGCGGCGGTGTCCTGCATGATCTGGCGTCTGATGTATAATCCCATGTTTGGCCACATCACCCAGTTTTTGATGGATACCCATCTAATGAGCCAGCGCCTGGACTTTCTGGGCAGCACCAGGACGTCCCTGCTGGCTGTGATGATAGTCAATGTGTGGGCGGTTGCGCCCTTCTGTGCCTTAAACATCCTGTCTACCATGTACTCCATCCCCTCCTACATCTATGAGGCCGCCAGAATTGACGGAGCAGGGGGACGGCAGCAGTTTTTCGGCATCACCCTTCCGATGATCGCCTCATCGGTGCGGACCCTGGGGCTGCTGATCGGAATCTGGGCCTTCAACACATTTGACGTAATCTATATGATGACCCAGGGAGGACCGGCCAACTCCTCCTCCATCATGGTCAACTTCATTTACCAGAATGCGTTCCAGTTTAACAACCGGGGATACTCGGCTGCCATCAGCGTGGTCAGCTTCCTGATTCTGTCCGTGTTCGCCGTGCTGTATGTGAATTCCAAAGGAGGTGACAGCAGATATGAATAGATACCGGATGAAACGCAGGGGAAGGAAATGCCTCTTTGCGCTGCTGGTACTGATTATCATTGTGTCTCTGCTGTTCCCTGTGGCAGCCATGGTGTCCGTGTCCTTAAAGCAGGCAAACGACGTATTCACCATGCCCGTAACCTGGATTCCCAAGGCCATGGCCTGGGAGAACTATGTGCAGGTGTTCCACAAAATGCACATTTTAAATGGCTTCAAGGCCAGCCTTATCATCACAGGCCTGACCATAGCGCTGATTATGGTGATTGCCATTCCGGCGGCGTATGCATTTTCCTGCCTGAACTTCTACATGAAGAAACAGATGTATTTCCTGGTGCTGGTGAGCCAGATGTTTGCGCCGGTAATCGTGATCATCCCGCTGTACACCATGATGAACAAGCTGGGACTGATCGACAGCTGGCTGAGCCTTGTGCTGATGAACACCACTTTTAACCTGGCCTTTATAGTGCTGATGCTCAAAGCCACATTTGACGGAGTGCCGGGGGAGGTGGTGGAGGCGGCCAGGATCGATGGCTGCAGCTCCTTTGAGGTGATGACCAGGATCTTTCTGCCGGTGTCCAGCACAGGCATCGCGGTGGCGGTGATCTTTGCATTTACCAGGACGTGGAATGAATTCCTGTTTGCATTTACATTTATTTCCAGCACTGAGAAAAAGCCCATCATTGTCAGCCTGTACGAGATTTTAAAGAACAATCCGGCGGTGGGGATTCCCTGGCATTATGTGATGGCCGGAGCCATGTACACCACGGTTCCGCTGGTGATTTTGTTTATCTGTATCCGCAATTATATAACCGGCGACCATACGGCCGGGGCGATCAAGTAAAAGACAAGGAGCAAGGAATGATGAGAAAAGCTGAAGGGTGTTACTACTGTGACCAGGACGAAGGGTTTCGCAGCCTGCTGTTTAAGATCTGTGATCTGAAGGCTTCCAGCGTGTTCCTGTGTAAGGATCAGACGCTGCCGGGGCGCTGCACCATCATGTACCGGGACCACTATAAGGAGTTGTTTGAGATTCCAAAGGAGGAGCGGGATGCATTTATGGATGATGTGTGCGCGCTGGCTGAAACCATCAGCGGGCTGTTCGGGGCGGACAAGATCAACTATGCTATTTATGGGGATGAGGTGAACCATGTCCACTACACGCTGTGTCCCAAATACAGGGGGAAACTGGGGTGGGGAGAGCCCTTTGTGCTGTTTCCTAATGAGGACGACAAGATTACGCTGACGCCTGAGGAGTACAGTGAGCGCATGGAGATGATCGGCAGCGCCGTGAGGAAAAAGAGGGGGATAAAACCATGAAGATCAGCCTTCCATACGGAACAGAGCAGGTGGAGATGGAGGTCCCGGCTGCCTGTTTTATCGGCATGATTGACCCGCCCGCAGCGGTTCCGGCCCCAGATCCGGAGGCGGAGATCCGCCGGGCTGTGGAGAATCCCTTTGGCGGAAAATGTCTGGAATCCATGATATCACCGGAGAAGAAGATCGCGGTGATAGTGGATGACGGTTCGCGCCCGACTCCCATCAGCCTGATCCTGCCTGTGCTTCTTAAGAAGCTGCTGGCCTGCGGGGCCAGGGAAGAACATATCAAGATTGTGGTGGCTCTGGGCAGCCATCGCTATATGTCCCCGGAGGAGCTGCGGGAGCGGGTGGGCAGCGCAGTTTATGAGGCGTATCCTGTGATCAATTCGGAGTTCAGGGACCCCGCACGCCTGGTATATGTGGGGGACACAGAGGAGGGCGCGCCCATTATGGCTACCAGGGAGATCATGGAGGCGGATGTGCGCATCGGCGTGGGCAACCTGGTACCCCACCCTGTGATGGGATGGGGCGGAGGGGGAAAGATTCTCTTCCCGGGCGTGGCCGGGGAGGACACAGTGTCCTATTTCCATCTGAAAGCCAGCCTCATCGATGAGAACATGTTCGGCCAGAGCACCACACCCATCCGGGATATGATGGAGAGCTGGGTGGATACCATTGGCCTGGATTTCATTATCAATACCATCCTGACTCCCGACCTGAAGCTATGCAGGGCAGTGGCAGGAAACTATGTGGCGGCCCACAGGGAGGGCGTGAAGATTGGCAAGCAGGTGCTGGGAAGCAGGGTGACGGAGAAGGCCGATGTGGTGATCGTCAGCTCCCACCCGGCGGACCAGGACTTCTGGCAGTCGCCTAAGGCCATGTACGGCGCGGAACCCGCTTTAAAGGGGGAACGGGGAGGCACCATGATTCTGGTAAGCCCCAACTATGAGGGGGTAGGCCCACACCCGGAATACCCGGAATACATGGCGAGGGACGATGGGGATGAGATTGTCAGGGCCTGTATCGCCGGGGCAGAGATCCCGGGGGACAGGCTGGCTATTGCCGTGGGAAACAGCATGTCCAAGATGCGCAGAAGGAGGAAGCTGGTGGTGGTGGGAGATGGCGTCACGGAGGCGGAGATGACCAGCTGCGGCTGTGTACATTATCCTCTGTCAGGGCTCCAGCAGGCCATTGACGACGCTCTGGCGGAATATAATAACTGCCGCGTATCGGCACTCAGCGGCGGTGCAGAAGCATTTCTATACGATGAAGGAGAATAAAGATGGCAGTTTTAAAAGATTACAAGGCGGATCAGCTCCGCGTCATGATATTTGACACTAGAACAGCAATGGGCAATGAAGCCGGAGCCCAGGCTGCCCGGTGTATCAGGGAATTATTGGAAAAAAAGAAGGAGCTGAACGTGATCTTCGCAGCAGCCCCATCCCAGAATGAAACGCTGGCGGCTCTGCTGGCGGCAGAGGACATTGACTGGGGCAGGGTCAATGCCTATCATATGGATGAATATGTGGGCCTGGACCCGGAGCATCCGGCGGGTTTTCGCAATTATCTGCGGCGGACGGTCTTTGACAGAATCCCTCTGAAGTCTGTGAACCTGATCAATGGAAACGCCCCGGATGCCAAGGAGGAGGCTAAGCGCTACGGAGAGTTACTGCGGGAGCATCCGGCGGATGTCTGCTTGCTGGGGGTGGGGGAGAACGGGCATCTGGCATTCAATGATCCGCCGGTGGCGGACTTTGAGGACCGAAATCTGGCGAAGGTGGTTGAGCTGGAGGAGAGATGCCGGAGGCAGCAGGTCAATGACGGCTGTTTTGAACTGTTGGAGCAGGTGCCTGCCCACGCCATCACTGTCACCATCCCGGGCCTGACCAGGGCGGGCCATATGTTCTGCAGCGTGCCGGGGACAGCCAAGGCAGAGGCTGTGCGGGATATGTTAAACGGCACAGTTTCCTGCCGGTGCCCTGCCAGTATCCTCACCACCCATCCGGGAGCGGTGCTGTATCTGGACCAGGGCTCAGCCGGGTATCTGCTGTAAAGAGGAGAGACGCCATGCTGATACACTTGGTAAATGCCGCAGTCATATTCCCCGACCGTGTGGAGCAGGGATATGTGACAGTGAAGGAAGGCCGGATTATGGCCGCAGGTCCGGGAGAGCCGGAGGTTTGTGAAAAAGACCAGGTCTGGAATCTGAGAGGCAGATATCTGTCTCCCGGATTTGTGGAGATCCACAGCCACGGGGCGGGGGGCTGCGATTTTATGGATGGGACAGCGGAGGCGGTGGTCACTGCTGCCAAAACCCATATGCATCACGGAACCACCACCCTGTATCCCACCACCCTGGCCGCCTCCAGAGAGGAGATTCTGGGCAGCATCGATGCGCTGCGAAGCGCCCGGCGCATTATAACCGACGGTCCGGAGCTGCCGGGGCTCCATATGGAGGGGCCTTACCTGAACCCGGAACAAAAAGGCGCCATCGATGAGCAGTACATCCGCAACCCGAAGCGGGAAGAGTACGAGGAGTTTATTTTCTATGGGGAAGGAGCCATCTCCAGGTGGACGTTGGCGCCTGAACTGCCGGGGGCAGGAACATTTGCCGGAGTATTAAGAGAGCATGGCATTGTGCCGTCCATGGGCCACTCAGCTGCTGAGTACAGCCAGGTACTGGAGGCATACCACAGCGGAATCAGCCATGTAACCCACCTGTATTCCGCCATGTCGGGCATGGTCAGAAGAGGCGGCTTCCGGTATCCGGGACTGGTCGAGAGCGCTTACTGCATCAATGACCTGACGGTGGAGGTCATTGCCGACGGCTGCCATCTGCCGGTGGAAATCCTGCAGATGGTTTACCGGATCAAAGGGCCGGACAAGGTGGTTCTGACCTGTGATTCCATGCGCTGCGCCGGACAGGATGTGAAGGAATCCGTGCTGGGAAGCCTGCGAAACGGCCGGCGTGTAATCATTGAGGACGATGTGGCCAAGCTGCCAGACCGCAGCGCATTCGCCGGCAGTATAGCAACCGATGACCGCCTGGTGCGGGTGATGTACCACAGGGCCGGTGTGCCCCTCTGGGACTGCATCCGCATGATGTGCCTGACCCCTGCGCGTATCATGGGACAGGAGGGACAGATCGGCAGCATCATGCCCGGGAAAAGGGCAAACCTGGTCTGTTTTGACGAAGACATACAGGTGGAAGGCGTGATGGTTCATGGGAAGGTGGTCTATGGGAATTTTGGCGAAGCGCGCGCGGCGGCCGGCATATGGTAAGCGGCGCAGGAGCATCCAGTGGTAGGAGAATAACGGGGGATGAAGTGTGCCCTGCGGTCAGCGGTAAAAAGGGGGAATGGCGATGAACGGAAATGACTGGCTTCGGATGAAGGTTTTTTTTGAAAATGAGCTGACCAACAATATCCTGTCCTTCTGGCTGCCGCGGTGCGAGGATAGTACAAACGGCGGATATTTTAACTGTTTTGACAATGCAGGTGAGAATCTGGTCAGCCGGGACAAATACACCTGGAGCCAGGGGCGGTTTGTGTGGATGTTTGCCAGGCTGGCGAGGATGAAAACAGGGCTGTTTTCAAAGGACCAGAGCCATGAGTTCCTGCGGCTTGCAAAAAATGGAAAAGACTTCCTGATGAAACACTGCCTCATAGGGCAGGGAGATATGCGGTGCGTTTTCCTGATGGAGGAGGACGGGCAGCCCAAGCATGTGGAGGGGTGGGAACCACTGGATATGAGCATTTACGCGGACTGCTTCGTGGTGCTGGGCATGGCCGCATACGCTGTTGCAGCAGAAGATGCAGCTGCCTATGCCTTTGCCAAACGGCTGTATGAATCCGTGCTGGACAGGGTGGACAGCGGGCAGTTTTACACCCTTCCCTATCCCCTGCCACATGGCTGCCGTGCACATGGAATTCCCATGATTCTGTCCAATGTGACCTGGGAAATGTGCGGTGCGGCTAAACACATGGACCCCGGATACGAGGCGGAGCTGAAGCGGCGTCTGGCAGGATTTGCGGGGGATATATTAGAACACTTTGTGGATGAAAATGATGTGGTGCGCGAGGTGATTACCACAGATAACAGGAGGGTTCCGGGTCTGCTGGGAGGCCATGCCAACCCTGGGCATACCATTGAGGATATGTGGTTTATGATGGATGCCGCAGACCTGCTGGAACAGCCGGAGATTGGTGCCAGGGCTGTTAAGATTGCAGCCAGGGCGCTGGAGATTGGGTGGGATAAGGAGTACGGGGGGATATTGCATTACTGTATGGTAGATGGCGGAGGATGGCACAGCGGGCAGCCTGTGGCTCGGGCAGAGGAGATGGCAGAGCCCGCGGTCCGCCAGGTGCTGGAAGGCTGGGGTGACAAGCTGTGGTGGGTGCACGCCGAAGCCCTCTATACCACCCTGCGGTGCTATGAACGTACAAAGGACCAACATTTTTTGGATTGGCATGAAAAAGTGTTTGACTACACCTTCAGGATGTTTCCCAACCGTGACCCTCAGGTCAGAGAGTGGAAACAGATCCTGAAACGGGACGGCACACCTCAGGATAAGGTGGTGGCCCTGCCGGTGAAGGACCCGTACCATATTACCAGGGATCTGATTTTGATATTGGAATTGCTGGAGCGGGTGGGGTAACATGAAACGTCATAATCCATAGTCCTTGCGTATATCTGCAAATGCCTGTTCAGCACCTTTTGTTTTGCCCTGCACATAATCAGTGTACCCTTTTTCCAGTTCCATATTAAGTTCTGCATCTGTAAGTGCGCTGATATTTAAGGGTTTAGTATCTGGCAGCTTCACTTCAAAAGGAATTCCTCTTTGCATGACCACCTGCTTTAAAAAAATATTAACTGCATTGGATACTGGTATCCCAAGCTGTCCCAGCACAGATTCGACTTGTTCTTTCAAGCCAGGCTCCAGACGTACATAAAGATTTGATGTTTTTGCCATGATTGTAATCTCCTTTCCCAATTACTAATATAGACAAATGACAGGACAATAGCAATACATTGTGGTTGTTTCTTGGGTATTAAAAAATGGGGTTTTTGGGGTGGAAGGTTACGCGGGCGGAGTAAGATTCATCCGTCCGTGAGAGCCAGGGGCTGCGGG
>URUZ01000249.1 GCA_900551225.1 uncultured Clostridium sp. | reverse complement strand
ATCCTCTCTGGTCTCGTGGGCTCGGAGATGTGTATAAGAGACAGGCACACAACTGTGCAATGCGCTTGAAAAAATATTGAAAGAAAAAGGTTGTTTGACCATATATCTTGGAAGTGATGACGAAAACGGTAGCACCTCCTTGTCAAATACAGATCTTTTTGAAAACACATTTGAAAAAATCAAAAATATTAAAAATATCAAGAATCATCCCTTTGAGTTCTACCAAAAAGTGGGGTATAGAATTGTAGGTGTTATACCAGATGCCAATGGTATCGGCAAGCCCGATATTTGGTTAGCCAAAAGTATCCTTTAATTGCACAATACGAGCATAATCCTTGCCTCGCCTTATTGGTAAAATGTATAGCTGTTAAATTGAAACAACAATATCCGCAAGCAGGGCAGAGTGGTACACACTTCTGCAAAATGCTTGTTGTTGACCAGCCCCAACTCCCTGTGAAGCCCCTAGCGGGTCGGCTACACGGCCGCTGGGCGGTTGAACCGGACATTTAGAGCACCTTGAATGAGATGTACCCCCCTGTTGCGAGGGTCAAAAAGACGATGGTAAGGGTTCAAGACTAGATACTCTGTAAAACGTAATTTTAACGGTTCGTGTGTCACGTTCCACCAACTGGAAAGGAAAACCGCTGTGGTGACTAGTTGGTGACCAAGCTAACAAAAGCACCATGCAAGGACTTACTGCCTAAATTTCAAGTCCAAATTTAATCTTTATGGGAAATGGATTCTCTCTGACTTTATGGATAAGCCTCAAAAAATCCTCAAACTGTAGCACCCCTGCCTGTGTATGAAACCATTGATCAACATACTCGCTGTATGCACATACGGAATCATACATAGAAACAAATTCGCGAAAACGATAACAATGCTCAAGAAGCCATATTTCATCAAGTCCACTCTCAAGTCCCTTATTTACAAACTGTCCTATCCATTCAAGCGTGTATTCGCCTCGTTCAATATGAATGTGACCATCTACCATAGCGCAAACCACTTCTGCTAGAGTTTGTGGTGCCTAAATGGCGCCCGACTTTCCAAAAGTTTTAATTAAATAAAAAAGCTTTTAAACAATGGATCTCTCCTGCTGTTTAAAAGCTTTTCTTCGCTGGGCTACAAGGATTCGAACCTTGAAATGACGGAGTCAGAGTCCGTTGCCTTACCGTTTGGCGATAGCCCATTATTCATTTACTCCGCAGCCGATTGTTGACTGCGGAGTTTATTATATCCAGAAATTGCAAATTAGTCAAGCATTTTTTCAAATTTATTTTAAATAATTCCAATGGCAATTGCAAACAGCATCATCACAACGCTGAGCGCCCACAACGGCAGGAAGGAAAACTTGATGTGCTCCTTCAAATCGATGCCAGCCAGGCCGATGGCTAAAAATGTGGGAGGCACCACGGGGCTGACGGACAGCCCTACATTCTCGCCGATCAGCATGGCGCGGCCCACGGTTTCCAGAGAGACGCCAAAGGGCTGTACGATCTGTCCGATAATGGGCATAATCCCATAGTAATAAGGGTCCGGGCCCAGTACCATCCCAAGAGGCGCGCCCAAAGCACCCACAATGTAGTGGAGGTAGCGCTGCAGCCCCACAGGAAGGGCTCCGATCAGCACCTTGGACATCTCAAGCACCATGCCTGACTGGGTCATAACACCCAGGAAAATGCCGGCGCAAAGCAGGGTTACGGTCAGCATGATGCTGGAGGGCGCATGGGCCTGAATCCGCTTCTGCTGAAGCTGCGGATCGGGATAGTTGACGGCCAGCACGATGATGGTGCCTACCATGAATACAGCGTAGGTGGGAAGCCATTTCTGCACCAGGGCAATGATCAGGATCAGGGTAAAGAGCAGGTTAAACCACAGCAGTTTGGGACGCTTCAGGGACAGGTCCCCATCTCCCCCCGCCGTCAGCTCCATGTCCTCCGCGCTGGCGGTGATCCCCAGCTTGGCAAGGCGTTTCGTCTCTACCATGCCCAGGAAAACAGCGATGCCGATCAGGGATACCAGGCCAAAGATCTGCATGGGTATCATCTTGATCCACAGCTCCGTGGCATCCACCCCGGCGGTTGTAGCCGCGCGGATGGTAGGTCCTCCCCAGGGAACCAGGTTCATGATGCCCGTGGCGGCTCCGCACAGGAGAAGCAGGATTGTGGGACGTATCTTCAGCTTCTTGTAGATGGGCAGCATGGTGGGAATGGTGATCAGATAGGTGGTGGCCGCCGCGCCGTCAATATGTCCGATCATGGCAATGATGGAGGTGAAAATCAGTATCAGGGTGATGTTTTTCCCCGCTTTTTTCACCAGTCCGTCCACCAGCTTGTCGAACAGCCCGGCATCGTTCATTATTCCAAAATAGGTGACAGAGAATATGAACAGGATGGCAGTCTGCCAGGTGGAACCAACGCCCTTCCCGATAAAATCCGAAATATCCGCAAGGCTGAAACCGCAGATCAGCGCGCCGATAATGGGAAGTACCGCGAAGCAAAACGCAGGTAGCGCCTTACTCTTGAAAATCAACAGCATCATGACAATAATAATTAGAAAACCTACAAGTGCAAGCATGTTTTTTCCCCCTCTTTCTTATGTTATTTATCTACTTTTTGAATTAAATAATTCAGCTTTTCCACCCAGTTTTCATGGTCCTCCACCATGATTGTGTGACCGCCGTTCAGCAGGAATACCTCAGTATCCGGTATACCGTCTGTAAGCATCTTAACATGCTCCATGGTGCGGGTTTTATCCAGGCTGCCGTGGGCGATCACCACCGGACAGGTAATCTTCCCCAGATTGGGGCGCAGATCATGTTCCCGCAGGGTCTTGGAGGACTGGTATACCACTTCCTTGTCCACCTGCCTGGCATAGGCAATCATCTTCTCCCGCAGCTGCGGGTCCACCGGCCCGGAGAAGCAGCGGGCCATAAACGGATCGAACAGCTCCATGGAAAACCACTGTTCCTGTATCCGCTTTGGCAGATCGGGATCGCCATGTCCGATGGCGCAGGGGCCGGTGTTGGACAGCAGCAGGCCTGCTATGCGGTGGTTCTCATCAGCAATGGCGGACTGGATAGCCATCACGCCTCCGGCGGAATATCCCGCCACAACCACCCGGGTCAGCCCCAGTTCTTCAATCAGCTCCACAACCCGGTTACCCAGCTCCACAATATCCCAGGGGCCGGGGGATCTGCTCCAGTCAATCACCGCGGACTGCCACGGTATCTCCTGGGCTATGCCGTCAAATACGGCCGGAGGCGTCGCCATGCCTCCCGGTATCATAAGGACTGCCGGTTTGGTGCAGTCTAATGTTTCTGTGATCTTTAAATTACTGGACATTTCATATCTCCTGACATTTGTTGTAGAGCGTGTTAGAATATTGCTTTCTGTCAGCTGTGCGTCACACTTTGTGGGAGATTTGTCCCGAATGAAGGGCGCGTAGTGGGCTACGTAACCTGAATTCGGGACAAATATACCGCAAAGTGGGGCGTACAGATGGTGGAAATGAATTTTCTAACACGCTCTAGTGGAAGGACGGCCGTCTCTCCTCTTAAAGCCCTTTACAAAATGTTGACTTCAAGTTGGATTTATTATAATATAGAATCACTTTTTTGGATAATATGAATATACCATACCCACCTTTCGGAAAATACGATAGGCAATATCCACAACCACAGAACAGGAGCTATTCTATGGAATTAAAGGAAATTCAATATATTCTCGGTATTGCGGAGTATGGAAGCCTCTCCAAGGCCGCCCAGCACCTCTTCATCGCCCAGTCCTCCCTCAGCCAGTTTTTAAAAAATTATGAGGCGCAGTGCGGCTACACCCTGTTTCTGCGGACGCCCCAGGGCTTAAAGCCCACGCGGGAGGGGGAGCTCTACATCCACACGGCGCGGCAGATCACAAGGCTTCAGCGCAACCTGAACAACCACCTGATGGAGCTGAGCCAGCTGAACCGCGGGAAGGTGATCTTCTCCCTGTCCTCCTTCCGCTCGCCCTTTCTGCTGCCCCTTGTGATTCCCGCTTTCAGAAAGAAATATCCCAATATTGAAGTCTCCATCACAGAGGCGCACATGCATAAGCAGGAACGGCTGCTGACCGAGGGCCATGTGGATGTGGCATTTTTAAGCCTGCCCCTGGAGAACCCGGACATACCCTATCTGAAGGTCATGGAGGAGGAGATACTGCTGGCCGCGCCCACAGGACACCCCATTCTGTCTGAGGCGAAGCGGGACAAGGACACAGGGCGCATGTGGGTGGATTATCCCAGCATGAGCGGCCAGGAATTCCTGCTGTACAGCATCAACCACAGGCTCAGTGATTTTTCAGATAAGATATTCGAGACCTACCAGATCAAACCCCGGGTATCCCAGACCCACGACAGCTTTGAGACCCTGATCCGCCTGGCGGAGGCCGGCATGGGGCTGACCTTCATCCCGGAGACCTATGTGGACCCCAGGCAGGAGCTGTCCTATCTCTCCATCGGCCCCTCGGGCCAGCACCGGACCCTGGTGCTGGGCTACCCGCCCGCAGGTTATCTGTCCAAGGCCGCCCAGGCATTTTCCGATCTGGTGATGGAGAAACTGCGGGAACAGCATGAAAATCTGGTTCTCCGCCTGAAGGAGGCGCAACACTATGGACATTAAAAATATCAATTATCTGTTTGCCATCGAGGAGCTGAAGAGCATCTCAGCCGCCTCCAAGCGGCTCTACATCTCCCAGCCCACCCTCAGCCAGTTCCTCAAAAAGTACGAGGATGATCTGGGTTCCCCCATCTTCATCCGCACCAAGCAGGGGCTGAAGCTGACGGGTGAGGGCCGGATCTTTCTGGACACTGCCAGGAACATCCTGGGGCTGGAGCGGGATATGAGAAACCGGCTGGCAGACATGACGGAGAATTTAAACGGCACCATTGTGTTTGCCGTTTCCGCCCAGAGAGCTCCTTTCCTGCTGCCCCACGTGCTGCCGGAGTTCAGCCGGCGGTATCCCCAGATGAAAGTGAACATTGTGGAGAAACGCACCAAGGATCTGGAATATGAGCTGCAAAAAGGCAGCATTGACCTGGGCATCCTCATTCCCCCTCTAACCAACCACGCCCTGGACTGCGAGGTCTTTATGGACGAGGAGATCGTGCTGGCCGTCCCCAGGGACATGCCTCTGACAGCCGAGATCCACCGACAGCCGGGCAGGCTGCCCTGGATTGATCCTAAAGAGCTGGCGGACAACACCTTCCTTCTATACGATATCAACAACCGCCTGTATGACTTCGCCAACGAGCTGTTCAGCCGCTGCCAGTTCCGCCCTGCCAGGTCCCTGACCTTCCAGAACCTGACCCTGATTGCCCGGCTGGCCTCCGCTGGTATGGGGATCACGTTTCTGCCGGAGACATTTACAGACCCATCCTACCAGCTGGACTACTACTCCATCGGCGGGGAGGGCTGCTCCCGTCCCCTGGCGCTGGGCTATCCCTTCTCCCACTACCGCTCGGTAGGGGTCCGGCAGTTTTCGATGCTGCTGAAGGAAACGCTGCTGGCGGAACAGGCTGCTTTCAGAAAGAGGTACTCATAAGAAGCTGCTATGAAGTATAGGCAAATGCCTATACTTCTATTTATACAATCATATTGGAACCCTCCTCAAAAGTATGGTAATCTAAGCTTATCAAATCACACAGCAAGCGAGGAATCCCATATTCAGCCGGTGATTCACCGCACACAACAAGGAGGGGCAACATGCTGATTCAAAAAGCAGCGATGGCAGGCACTCTGGAATCCAGCGACGCACAGGTAACTGTGGAGCCGGGCAACGGCAGTCTGGAGCTATCCATTGAGAGCAACGTCATCCACCAGTTCGGAAAACAGATCAGGCAGACTGTTCTGGCCACATTGGAGCATCTGAATGTAGAAAATGCCAAGGTAACTGTCATCGACAAGGGGGCGCTGGACTGCACGCTGAAAGCCCGCGTGGAGTGCGCTGTATACCGTTCCAATGATATGACGGAGAACCTGCCATGGGGAGGTGACATTCGATGATCCATCCAGGTAAAAAGAGACTGAGAAGATCCATGATGTTCTTGAACTGCCAGAAGCCTGGGCTGATTAAGGACCCATATATTTACAAACCGGATTCCATCATGCTGGATCTGGAGGATGCCGTGGCCGAGAACCAGAAGGATGCTGCCCGCTATTCCCTGTTCCACGCGCTGAAGGAGATCAACTACCGCGGCGTGGAGCGCGTGGTGCGCATCAACGGCCTGGATACCCCTCACTGGAAAGAGGATATCCGCGTCTGCGTGGCAGGCGGAGCGGATACAATCCGTATTGCCAAGACAGAGTCCGCGGCCAACGTACACACAGTGGAGGAAGCTGTAACAGCGGCTGAGAAGGAATTCGGCGTTCCCGAGGGCAGAACTCTTCTGATGGCTGCCATCGAGTCCACCAGAGGCGTGCTGAACACCCTGGAGATCTGCGAGTCCTCAGAACGGCTCTTCGGAATCGCCTTAAGCGGCGGCGACTACACCAAGGATCTCCAGACCGTGATCTCAGGAACCGGCGTGGAGCTGGCCGGAGCCAGACAGCACATGATCATCGCGGCCCGGGCGGCGGGCGTGCAGTGTTTTGACACGGTGTTTACCAACTTAGATGACATGGAGAGCTTTGAAAAGGAAGTGCGGATGATCAAAATGATGGGTTTTGACGGCAAGTCACTGGTCAATCCACGGCAGATCGACATCGTCCATCAGATCTTTACTCCCAGCCAGAAGGAGATCATCTTCGCCGAGAAGGTGGTGCGGGAGATCGATGAGAAGAAGGCTATGGGCATCGGCGTGTTCACCGTGGACGGCAAGATGATTGACATCGCATTCTACGAGGGCGCTATGAGAACCATCCAGTTGGCAAAAGCATCAGGCGTATATGAGGGGGATTTATAAATGATTAATAAAGTTGGACGCGAAATTCCCGACGAAATCCTTGCAAAATACAACAAAGAGGGATTCAAGGGATCATACAGCAGGGACAACGCCAGATACCACAAGGCGGCTCCCACCGTCCGCGCGGTGGTGGACCCGGACCAGGATAAGATGGTGTCCTCCATCCGCGAAGCCCTGGAGAAATGTGGGCTGAAGGACGGCATGGTACTCTCCTTCCACCATCATTTCCGGGACGGGGATTATATTGTTAATATGGTTATGGCTGAGGTTGCGGCCATGGGCGTAAAGGACATCACCATCTGCGCCAGCTCCCTGGGTGCGGCCCATGATCCTGTGGCAGAGTACATTGACCAGGGCATCGTGACCGGAATCCAGTCCTCCGGCGTGCGGGGCAAGATCGGGGAGGCCATCTCCTTTGGAAAGCTGAAGAATCCGGCTATCATCCGCTCCCACGGCGGGCGTGTGCGGGCCATCGAGGAGGGGGATGTGCATATTGACATCGCATTTATCGGTGCTCCCACCTCCGATGAGTACGGCAACGCCAGAGGTGTGGGCGGCAAGAGTGACTGCGGCGTGCTCTCCTACTCTGTGGTAGACGCCCAGTATGCGGACAATGTGGTGGTGATCACCGACTGTCTGGTGCCCTTCCCCAACTATCCGCCCAGCATCTCCATGGTGGATGTGGACTATGTGTGCCTGGTGGATGAGATCGGCAACCCGGCCAAAATCGTCAGCAACGCAGTGCGTATGACCAAGGACGTGCGGGAGCTGATGATGGCCAGATACTGCACGGAGCTGATCGCGGGATCTCCCTATTTCAAGGACGGATTCTCCTTCCAGACCGGCGCGGGAGGCGCTTCCCTGGCTGTGAACACCATGCTGCGCCCCATTATGGAGGCAAATGACATCAAGATGAGCTTTGCCATCGGCGGGATCACCAAGCCCATGTGCGACCTGCTGGACGCGGGGCTGGTGCGCAATATTGTGAATGCCCAGGCATTTGACCTGGGGTCCATTGAGTCCATTAAGAACCATCCGTGCCACTATGAGATCTCCACTTCCGAGTATGCCAATCCCATGAACAAGGGGGCATTTGTCAACAAGCTGGATTTCGTGATTCTGGGGGCGCTGGAAGTGGATGTGGACTATAATGTGAACGTAGTGACCGGCTCAGACGGTATCGTCAGAGGGGCCCCGGGCGGCCATCCCGACACCTCTGCCGGCTCCAATTGCTCCATAATTGTGGCGCCGCTGGTGCGGGGACGCATTCCAACTGTCTGCGACAAAGTTGTCACAGTGGTGACACCAGGCGAGGCAGTGGACATTGTGGTGACGGATTACGGCATCGCCATCAATCCCCTGCGCCAGGATCTCATCGAAGTGTATAAGGATTCCAAGCTGCCCATCTGCACCATTGAGGAGCTGCGGGACATCGCTTACTCCATTGTGGGAGAACCTGAGGAAATCCAGTTTAAGGACCGGGTTGTGGGCATTATTGAGAATAGGGACGGAACGGTTCTGGATGTGGTAAGGGAGATTAAGCCTTACGAATTTGATTAGATTAAGTGAATACGGAAATCCTCCTGCCATTTATTGGGCGGGAGGATTTTTTTTACAATTCTTTTATGT
>URUZ01000248.1 GCA_900551225.1 uncultured Clostridium sp. | reverse complement strand
TATAAAGGATAATATCTCTTTCCATATTGATCTCCCTTAAAAATATGTTATAATAAAGCTCGGAAAAATTTTATAACTCTCACTAGGCTCGACAAAACCTCGCCAAGTGTTCATAGTATATCATACCCTATTATTTTATTTTCGCCAAGGTGAAACTTTTTTCATAGCTACCACGTCTAATAAGACTGAACGATAAAATTACGAAGGAGAAACAAGTCATGGCAGTAAAGCACATCCACCGCAATACAAAAACATACAGGACAACAAGGAGGGCCAGGCGCATCAGATCTGTCCTTGATGTGACCATGAAGCTGTCCCTGCTGTTTATTGCCGCTGTGTGCCTTACGGTGGTGGCGTTTCAGACCAGGCAGTTTCTGAGACGCGATACAGGGAAACAGTTTATCGCACAGGCCGCTTCCATGCTGCCCGGCTCCGGGGATTCCTCAGGCGCAGCCTCCGGCGCCGCAGTCAGTAAATTCTTTGCCAAGTCCCACGGCCTTCCCTCCAGGACCACAGGCCCTGCCGCCGGTTTTAAGCCGTCCCTTCAGAACCTGATGGCCAAAGGCAGCCCCAGTGAAGCCGGCCCGGACGGGGACGCGCAGCCGGCTGCGGACACCCAGCCCATGATCGCCTTCACCTTTGACGACGGCCCCTACGCCCCTGTGGACAGCCGGATTTTAAACGTGCTGGAAGCCCACGGCGGCAGGGCCACATTCTTTGTGGTGGGCAACAGGGTGAACGATTACCAGTCTGACCTTAAGCGGATTACAGAGCTGGGCAGCGAGGTCGGCAATCACACCTTTGAACATAAAAATCTGGAAAAACTGGACCCGGCAGCCATGTCCTTCCAGATCGAAAGCACCAATGACGCGGTGGAAGCCATCACCGGCATCCGCCCCCGCCTGGTGCGGGTCCCCTACGGCGCATTTAAAGGCCAGGTGACCGCCCAGGCCGGGCACCCCCTGATTCAGTGGAACGTGGACACCGAGGACTGGAAGTCCAAGGACAAAGACCAGGTGGTACAGTCCATTCTGGCCAACGCCGCAGACGGCAATATTATCCTGATGCACGATCTCTATGAGTCCACCGCGGAGGCCTTCGAGGAGGCGGTCCCGCTGCTGGTGGAACAGGGCTTTAAGCTGGTTACGGTCAGCGAGCTATACGAGGCCAGGGGTGTATCCCTGGACCCGGGAAATGTTTACTTCGGCAGGCCCTGACCTCCCCATATGATCAGCCGCAGCATATTTTAACATTGCCGGCGCCGTCCCTTTCCCAGGTCGGCGCCCGGCAATATTTTTATCCGTCAGCCGCCGCGGCCGGAGCGCGGAATGCACATCCCGCAGCAATAACCCACGCGCCTCCGGCATTTCACCGCGTACAAAAAAACGCGTCCCCCACATCAGGAAACGCGCACGCTGTTCAGATAATTATGCTGCAAAGGGAGCAATCCGCTCTTCCAGGCTGCCGCAGTCCTCTGTGTGCAGGATCAGCTCCACAGTCTTGCAGCGGGCCAGGGACAGCACCCCTACGATGGACTTGGCATCCACCACTCTGCTGCCGTATTTCACATCTGCCTCATAATCATACTGGCTGATGATTTTTACAAAATTAATGATCTGATCTGCCTCTTCGAATTTCAAATAGAAACGTGTCATATTCATTTCCTCCTCCGTATCTTATGCTTTATATTCTTTAGTATTGTAATTTACATGTTCTATATGAATATTTTACCAGCCCGGCCCTTTTGTTTCCATGGTAAAATTTTTAGAAACACTGTATTATATTGCGTTTTTACCCCCACTATGGGGATTATCATTGCATTATCCTCATTTCTTGATAAAATGATTCTATACTTTACCGGCACCAAGGAGGCCTTTCAACATGAAACTACTGATTGCAGACGACGAAAAACTCACACGTGAAGGCATCCGCAGCAGCCTGGACCTGGATTCCCTGTCCATCAGCCAGGTGCTGCTGGCTGACGACGGCATCCACGGTCTGGAACTGGCCCTGAGGGAGAAGCCGGACATTGTGCTCACCGATGTGCGGATGCCGAGGATGAACGGTGTCCAGATGGTGGAGCTGCTGCTGGAAAAACAGCCCGACACTGCCGTCATATTCATGAGCGCCTACTCCGACAAGGAATACCTGAAAGCCGCCATCAAGCTTAAAGCCGTGGAATATGTGGAGAAACCGCTGGATATCCAGGAGCTGGACGCCGCACTTAAGAAGGCCGCCCAGAACTGCATAGAGCTCCACAGCCGCAGCAGCATGGCGCGCCTGCACGCCAAGGAACAGCAGAGCCATCTGGCCACGCTGCTGATGGAGCCTGAGCGCTCTTCATCCGGTGAAATCCAGTCCCTCATCGAATCCCTGGGACTGCCCATGACTGCCGCCACCTACTTTTCCACCATGATCATAGACTGCCTGACCCCTTTATCAGTGCTGCCCAGTGATACCATGGATAAGCTGCAGGAACGATTTGTGGAGCATATCGGCCGCCTGGGCATTTCCCAGGTGTACATGTTCCGGGCGGACCGCTACATTGTGATTCATCTCTACAGCGCCTCACGGCCGGAGGAATCTGCGCTTAAGAGCTGCAGCCGTCTGCTGGCGGACGGTTTCCAGGGCGTCTGCCACTTTTTCATTGCAAGGGGGCCCGTGGTCTGCGGATTCCAGCGCGCAGCCTTCTCCAGCCAGAAGGCCTGGGATCTTCTGGGACACAGCTTTTTCTATGAGCGGGACAGTGAACTGCTGCCCACGGACAGCGAGGTCCTTCCCACCCCGCCTGCGGATGTGTTTATGGACTTCTGCGTGGCCCTCACGGACAAACAGCAGGACCAGGCTTTAAAGGCCGCGGAAACACTGTACCGCTCCATCCACTTAAGCTTTGCCATGACTCCCAGCCAGGTCCGGGACCTCTATTATAAATACCTGGGCAAGCTGGATGAAAACGGGCTGATCAACCATATGTCGCTGTGGGGGCGGGACAGCCTGAACCCGGAATCCATCTGGGAGAGCGTCACCGGCTGCGCCACTTTATCCCACCTGCATCAGCTGCTTACGGACAAGGTCCGCCTGTATTTTGAACGCCTGAGCCAGGGCAGCGGGGAGAATCCCGTGGTATTCCAGGTCAAGGAGTTTCTCCACAAGAATTACCCCATCCCCACCCTGTCCGTCCCGGATGTGAGCCAGTATGTCCGCCTTTCCTCCAGCTATGTATGCACCCTGTTTAAAAATGAAACCGGCCAGACCCTGAACCAGTATCTCACGGACTACCGCATCAAAATGTCCAAACAGCTGCTGGGGGACCCCCGTTTTAAAATCGCGGACATTTCCTCAAAGGTGGGCTACAGCGACGGCAACTACTACAGCAAAACCTTCAAAAAGATTGTGGGCCTGTCCCCATCAGAATACCGGGAGAAAATGTTGCAATGAAAAACCCTTTTACAAGCCTGCTCCACAATTATACCTACAACCTGCGTTTAAAGAGCAAACTGATCATCTCCCACACCATCCTGCTGCTTCTGCCAACCGCCGTGGTCACAGGATTTTTGTTCGTGCGCCTCTATGGTATTGTGCTGGACGACACCATCCGCTCCGAGCAGGCCCTGTCCGCCCAGACGGTGAATTCCCTTGAGCGCCTGGTGGAGGATGTGACCCACGCCAGCGAGGTGGTGGAGGGCACCGGCCTGGTCCGCGGACTGTTCAATGTGACGCTGGAGGGAGCCGGTTTTTACAGGCCCGAAACCGGCAGGGTGGACAGCCTGTACCTGCTGGCCTCCAACCTGATCGACCACTCCGTCATCACAGGCATCCGCATCTATTATGATGACTACACCTACCCCGAGCTGCACCAGTATAACCCCGTGGATCAGACCCTGTTCATGCCCATGTCCTCTGTCCGGAGTCCCTGGCTCAGCTACATCTCGACTTCCGATGAGGACCGGCTGCTCTGTCCCGGTGAGCTTCTGTCCGCAGGGGAGGCAGGTTTCTGCGGGGATCTGGCTGTGATCACCAGAATCCCTTATGTGCGCACAGGGTCAGACTGGTCCGGGTATCCCAGGGCCGCGGCTTACGTGGCCGTATACTTCAACGAGAAGGCGGTGAAGGAGGTGCTGGACTTGAACTCCTCCGTCCAGGATGAGGCGGCCTATATTGTCAGTGAGCAGAATATCCAGGTGTCCGCCTCAGACCCTGATCTGGCCGCCCTATACTTCACTCCCTATGACAACCTGTCCTCACGCCTGGGAAATGCTGAGGAATACAGCATTGTAAGCTATGATCCGGGCAATGCATACAGCGCCTATTTTCCCATCCACGGATCAGACTGGTACATGGTCTCCATCCTGCCGGCCAGCCATATCACAGACTCAGGAAACTGGCTGATGCTCCGCTTCATCCTGCTCTACCTGCTGTTCGTGATGCTGGCCCTGTTCATCGCCCTGCTGCTGTCCAACTCCATCGCAGACCGCATCATCGCTGTGGCCTACCAGATGGAAACCGTTCGGACCGGGCGTCCGAAACCCATGAAACCGACCTGCACCGGGTGGGATGAGATCGGAATCCTGACAGATACCTACAACTACATGACCGGGGAGATCAACCGGCTGATGGACAGCCAGGAACAGGCCGCCGAGGGGCTGCGGAAAGCAGAATTCAGGGCCCTTCAGGCCCAGATCAACCCGCATTTCCTCTACAATACCCTGGATATGATCAACTGGCTGTCCCAGACAGGCCGCAAGGAGGAGGTCACCAGGGCCATCCAGGCCCTGTCCCGCTTCTACAAGCTGACCCTGAGCAAAAAAGAGCTGGTGAATACCATTGAGGATGAGCTGGAACATGTGTCCCTGTACATGCAGCTGCAGAACATGCGGTTTGACGACTGCGTCAGCCTGGTGGTGGATGTGCAGGAGGAGCTGTACGGCTACACCATCCCCAAACTGACCTTCCAGCCTATTATTGAGAATGCCCTGCTCCACGGTATCATGATGAAAGAAGAAAAAACCGGCAGCATACTGCTGACCGGCTGGATGGAAGGTACGGATATGGTATTTATGATCTCTGACGACGGAGCCGGGATTCCTTCTGAGAAGCTGGAGACCCTGCTGGATGGCGGAAAGCAGCATATCGGCATATACAATACCAACCTCCGCCTGAAAATCCTGTATGGGGCAGCCTACGGCCTCTCCTTCACCAGCCGCCCCGGCCAGGGCACTGAGGTGACAGTGCGGCTCCCGGCCATGCATGGCGGCCTGGATGAGACGGAGTCCCTGCCCGTCACTCCATCTTCTTAAACATGGACGGCTCCATGGATAGGAACGCGCAGAGCTGTTCCACCACATCCTCCTCCCCGGTCATCACAAAGGAGGCGTTGGCCTCAATGATGCCCTCGCCCGACGTCATGAAGGACACCAGGCTGGAGTAACCGCCTCCGTACTGCAAGATCAGCAGGGTATCCCCCGGCCACTGGGCCGGCTCCGGATAATCCTGGCGGCAGGTCAGTACCGTGACCGTGGCTATGGTCTCCGCGCCCTGGGCGCCGTTGATGAGGTTGGCGTAAAACGCGGCGTTCAGCCTCCAGTGAATCTCCTCTGCAATCTCCGGGGACAGCTCCTCCGGCTCCTGGCCCTGGCCCAGAAGCCGGTTGGCCGTGATATCAGTGATGTTCAGGGTGTACACGGCCTCCGGGACGCTGTAATCCTGAATGCCGATGGCCTTGGCCTGGTCCTCCAGAGTCCCCGGAATCCCAATAACCTTCAGGTACTCGTCGCTGGCTGCCAGCTTCCCCATCTTCTCCGTCAGCCGGACCCCTTCTTCCTTTATAAATGCCTGTGGGTCAGCCTTCTTCTCCGGCTGCTGTCCGCAGGCAGAGAGGGCCGCCGCTGTCATGGCCGCCAGTGCGGGCAGCATCAGGCGTCTCAGCATTTTAGCACATTTCATACTTATATCTCCTCTTTATCCAATTTCTTCCCATTATACATCAATCCACGGACATTTCAAATACAGGAATCAAATCCCTTCCTCCTCAAACCTGGCCCGCAGAAACAGAGCCTCATCCATGGTATTCCTCCAGCCATACACCTTTAGATCCACCCTGCCGTCGGCGGACACCTTCACACCGTCCCGGCGCAGCAGCTTTCTCTGTGTATCCGGGCGGGCAAAGGACTCCGCGCCGCTTAAATACCCCTGGCTGTTGACCACCCGGAAGGCAGGGACCTCCCCCGCCAGGTTCCGGCTCAGGGCATAGCCCACCTGCCTCGCATTCCGCGGCTTACCGCACAGCAGTGCGATCTGGCCGTAGGTGGCCACCCTGCCCTCAGGTACCTGGCGGCACACCATTCCAACTCTTCTGTAAAAATCCATCTCCATATCCTCTTTTGTCTTTATTCTATTACCAGATTCCGGCCCGGTCCTCAGGCGCCAGGTACATCCCATCCCCGTCCTTGATCTCCGGGTAAGCTCTGTAGAAAGCATCCGTGCAGCGGAGCACAGCATTGACCCTCACCTTGCCCGGGGAGTGCACATCCGTGTTCAGCCTGTCCAGCTGCGCCTTCTCAGTCAGCTTCTCAGCCCAGATCACCGCATACCTTTGGAACAGCTCTCTCAGCTGTTCCGGGTCGTCACCCACCTGGGCGGTGACACAGTTCAGAGCGCCCAGGTCCGCAATGTTCTCCCCCAGTGTCTGTTCCCCGTTGATACTGCGCCCGCCCACGCCTTCCTGCCTGTTGTAGTAGGCGGCCACTTTTTCTCCCAGTTTTTGGAAACTGTCAAAATCTTCCTGGCTCCACCACATGTTGTAATTCCCCTTCTCATCATACTGGGCGCCCATATCATCAAATGCGTGGCTCATTTCGTGGGCGATCACCATGCCGATCCCTCCCATATTGGAGGCGTGGGAGGCTTCCCTGTCATAGTAGGGCGGCTGCAGGATTCCTGCCGGGAATACGATCTCATTGTTGGCCGGATTGTAGTAGGCGTTGACTGTCTGGGGCGTCATCTCCCATTGGCTGCGGTCCACCGGCTCCTCTGCCTTCCGCCAGGCGGCGTCCGTCTCCGCCCGTTTCAGAGCCAGCACATTGTCGATGAGGCTGCCTCCCTTCTCCGGTGGCAGAATCTTCACCTGGCTGTGATCCTGGGGCCAGATGTCCGGATAGCCCACCTTGACGGTCATGCTCTCCAGCTTCCTTCCGGCTGCCTCCTTGGTATCATCGCCCATCCACTCCATCTGGGAAATGCGTTCCCGGTACACGTTCTTCAGCTCCTGCACCATGTTCTCCACCGCTGCCTTGTCCTGGCTGGAAAATGTCTGCTCGACGTAGAGTTTCCCCATCTCAAAGCCCAGCTTGCTCTCCAGTATGGACAGGGCCAGCTTCTGATCCGGCCGTATCTCCTGAATCCCATTCTGCTCATTTCTCCAGGATATAACCGTATCCCGGATCTCAGGGGTCAGATAGGGCGCGAAATCCTGGAGAATGCAGAAAGAGGTATAATTCTTCAGCAGTTTCAGATTGTCCTCTGTCAGACGGCTGTTGACCTGTTTCAGCAGCTCCGGCTCCATAACGATCATCCGGTCCACATCCTCATTCATACCCGCTGCGCTTAGGACAGCCTTCACATCCAGATTGGCCAGCAGATCCTGGATATCCTCAGTGGTGTAATAGTTGCCGATCTTCTCAGGATTCCACTGCTCTGCCAGAGGCAGGGCGGCGGCGGCCATATCCTTCTGAAAACCCACAATCTCAGCCGCCGCCCGGTCATAGGGGCTGTCCTCCGCATCCAGCTGCGGGGTCGTCTCCGCTGCCCCCGCCAGGCACAGATGGGACGGAGGCTCCTCCAGGCCGGCCGCGCAGGCCAGAAGGCGGCTCACGTATTCCTGATACTGTTCCACCAGCGCCTCCTGTCCGGGGTCCTCCAGGGTCTCCTTGCCCAGCCCCAGATCAGGGCCGGACAGATACCAGGAGTAGACGCCGCTGTCTTCTAAATCGCTGGCCGCAAAAATCTTCAGCAGGCTGTAATCTCCTGTTTCTCTTAAAAATGCGGCTACAGACTCCGCATACTCCTGGATATCCCGGGACCCATTGATCCGGTCCAGCCACGGCTTCAGGCCGCCCAGCCCCACAGCCCTGCGCCCTTCCATATCCATGGCCGTCCGGTACAGATCCCTGATCTTCTGCTCATCGGTGCCGTCCTCATAGCGGCTGTTCTCGTCCGTCACCTGGGATACGATCTCCTCCTTCACCTGCTCCCCATCCCTGCTGAGCTCGTAGAACCAGTTCCAGCCGTAGGAATCCGGGGGAATCTCCTTCTGCTTAAGCAGTTCCCCATTGACGGCCTCATAGTAATCATCCTCCAGGCGCACGCGCTCCGCTGCCGCGGCGCCTCCCTCGGCAGCCTCCGGCTCCGTCCCCTTCTTTTTACAGCCTGTCACAGCAGACGCGCAGGCCAGCACACAGACCAATACAAACAGACCGGTAAATTTTATATGTTTTTTCATAATCTCTCCTTCGACATTTTCCTGCTGCACAGCAGCGCAGATATCTTTATTTTACCACAAGATTCCAAAATAATCCCCATTG
>URUZ01000247.1 GCA_900551225.1 uncultured Clostridium sp. | reverse complement strand
GGCTTCGGCAACCTTAATACCGCCGGGATCTACCAGTCCCCCAAGCTGAGCACCGTGGACGTGCCGATCAGCGCCGGGATTCCGGACGCGTCCTGCCTGCGGGTGGGTGACATGCTGGAGTTCGCTGGCACGGACGCCAGCCGGCCGAAGCGGATCGGACATGTGGAGATGGTCTACAGCGTGGAAGGTGATAAGGTGATCCTGTGCGGCCACGGCAGCGGGCGGCCCAGCTACAAGGACATGGCAGCTTATTGCCGCAGCCGGTATAATGCCTGGGCGCCCGGCGGGTGGCGTAAGGGCCTTGTATGTGTCCGCCGGCACATCCAGGACGACGCGGCATCGGTTACTCCGGACAAGCCCTCCGGCTGGCAGCAGGATTCTGACGGCTGGCGCTTCTACCTGGGTAATACGGGTGATTGTGTCCGCAATGCATGGTATCAGGACGCAGACAGTAAGTGGTATTGGTTTGACGGCGCCGGCTGTATGGTCAACAACACCTGGTATCTGTACAAGGACCACTGGTACTACCTGGGCGCTGATGGGGCCATGACTACAGGGCAGCAGACGATTGACGGCAAATGGTACGTCATGGACGCCGAGGGCCGCATGATTACCGATCCAGTGACCCTGAAGCCTGATCAGGATGGTGCGTTGCAGTGGCCAGGACTGGCGGAGTAAGGACACAAAAATAGCGGGCTACTGGTTGCACTGGTGGCCCGCCTGACTGTCTATTCATCGATATACTCTATAATATCCCAGATTTTGCATTCCAAGATTTTACATAATTGGTTAAGCGTATTCGTGCTAATACTATTCCCTTTTTTAATCGAATAATATGTGGCTTTTGAAAAGCCTCGCTTAAACAATTGGTAGGATGTTATCTTTCTATCCGACATTGTTTTAAATAAGGGTTCGTAACTTATCATTTGCACACCTGCTCAACATATTTAGTATAAGTATAATGCGCAAAAAAAACATTGAATATGTGCGAATATCCGAGTACAATATAAGAAACGATAAAGGGGGGCTTGCAAGGTGGGGAATTATCTATTTGAAGTGCCAGAAGGCTTTACGGATGATCAACTCCTGCAGGAGTTCAGAGCAGCCGAGGCCGAGGTGGAAGCGGAGGGCGGCCCGCGGCCAGATCCGGAAGGCTTTAAGCGGCTGTGGGAGAGGGCAAAAAGGTATAAACATAGCGGGCACCAGTAATGGCAGCCCGCTTTTTCCTTCTATAACATACCAGTTTATACTAACCTATTAGACACAGTAAAGTCACAAACCTCCCAAAGAATGCCGTAAAACCGTTGTTTTTCCATTTTTGGAATTACGATTATATTAAGAAAACCTGAATTTTACAATCCTTTGATTGCTTTTAGCGTGTTTCATGATAGAATGGAATTAAATCCGGGAAAGGAGGGGATTACTATGTTATCCATAGGTTGGATGATTGCGTTTTTAGTATTTTTGGGAATCGAGGCGGCTTCAGCGGCCCTTGCCAGTATCTGGTTTGCAGGAGGTGCTCTGGCGGCTCTGGCAGTCAGCGCTCTGGGAATGGGAATCAGAGGGCAGCTGGTGGTGTTTGTGGCTGTGTCATTTATTCTGCTTTTGTTGGTACGTCCCCTGGCTGCAAAGTACGTGAACCAGAGAAAGACCAGGACCAATGTGGATGATCTGGTTGGGAAGAAAGCAGTGGTAAAGGACCGGGTTGACAATATTGCGGGAACTGGTTCCGCAGTTCTTGGCAGTTCCACCTGGCTGGCCAGGGCTGCAACGGAAGGGCAGACCTTTGAGCCGGGGACCGTGGTGGAAGTGGTGGAAGTCAGCGGTGCGAAACTTATGGTAAAAGCGTAATTCCGATACATCTGCAGGAAGAGGAAAGGAGAATCTATGAGTATGTTTTTTGCGTCTTTTGGAACATTTTTTGTTGTAATCATCATTTTAATTGTGGTATTGATCATTGTGTCCTCGTGTATCCGCATCGTACCCCAGGCACAGGCTCTGGTCGTTGAGCGTTTGGGAGGTTATCAGGGTACCTACAGCGTGGGTGTGCATTTTCTGATCCCCTTCATTGACAGGGTGGCCAGAAGGGTAGATCTGAAGGAGCAGGTGGAGGATTTTCCGCCGCAGCCGGTTATTACCAAGGACAACATTACGATGCAGATCGACACGGTGGTGTTCTATTACATCACGGACCCGAAGCTGTACGCCTACGGTGTGGAGCGCCCGCTGCTGGCCATTGAGAATCTGACGGCCACCACCCTGCGTAACATCATCGGCGATCTGGAGCTGGACGAAACTCTGACCTCCAGGGAGACCATCAACGCCAAGATGCAGGAGTCCCTGGACTTGGCAACAGACCCATGGGGCATCAAGGTGACCCGTGTGGAGCTGAAGAATATCATGCCTCCGGCCTCCATCCAGGAAGCCATGGAGAAGCAGATGAAGGCTGAGCGTGAGCGGCGTGAGTCCATCTTAAGGGCTGAGGGCGAGAAGAAGTCCATGATTCTGGTTGCAGAGGGCAACAAGGAATCAGCAGTGCTGAATGCTGAGGCGGAGAAGGAAGCTGCGATTTTGAGGGCGGAAGCTGAGAGAGAGAAGAAGATCAAAGAGGCAGAAGGCCAGGCGGAAGCCATCCGCAATGTGCAGATGGCCCAGGCAGACGGTATCCGTTACCTGAAGGAAGCCCACGCGGACAGCGCGGTACTCCAGATCAAGAGCCTGGAGGCATTTGCGGCAGCAGCCAACGGCAGAGCGACTAAGATTATCATTCCATCGGAGATCCAGGGAATCGCCGGCCTGGTGAAGTCCATCACTGAGGTGGCTTCTATGAAGGAAGAAGAAAAGATCAATTAAGTGACAATTGGCAGGGACATGGGATATGAAAAAAATTGAAAATCAGGATATAACCCCAAAAGAGTCTCAGATTCAGGCGGGAGCCGCTGCCCAGGACAACAAGATTGTCCAGGGCAGTATCTTCGGCCAGCTGCTGCTCTTTTTCTTCCCGATTTTGTTCGGGACATTTTTTCAGCAGCTTTACAATACAGCGGACGCCATGGTGGTGGGCCGCTTTGTGGGCAAGGAAGCCCTGGCCGCCGTCGGAGGCGGTACGGGGACGCTGATCAATCTGCTGGTGGGATTTTTTGTGGGACTCTCCAGCGGAGCCACGGTGGTAATCTCCCAGTATTATGGGGCCGGCAAGTCGGATAAGGTCCACTGGGCTGTACATACTTCTGTAGCATTTTCCGTTTTCGCAGGCATTGTGATGACAGTGCTGGGAATTGCAGGCGCTCATCCTGCGCTGGTGGCCATGAAAACGCCGCCGGATGTGATGAGCCATTCCATGATTTATCTGCGGATCTATTTCGTGGGTATGGTTGCGAACCTGCTTTACAACATGGGAGCGGGTATTCTGAGAGCTATTGGGGATTCCAAGCGGCCGCTGTATTTCCTGATCGCCAGCTGCTTTACCAACATTGCGCTGGACCTGCTGTTTGTGGCGGTGCTTAAGATGGGAGTGGCGGGGGCTGCCCTGGCCACCATCTTGTCACAGCTGCTCAGCGCGGTTCTGGTGCTGAGCGCCTTGCTGCGGACCAAGGACATGTACCGCCTTCAGCTGCCCGAGGTGAGGATTGACAACAGGATGCTGCGCAGGATTGTGCGCATCGGCCTTCCGGCGGGAATGCAGTCCATTATGTACAATGCTTCCAACGTAATCATTCAGACGGGTGTCAACACGCTGGGTACAGACCCGGTGACGGCATGGACCACCTACAGCAAGGTGGACGGCCTGTTTTGGATGATGATCAGCGCCCTGGGAATCTCCGTCACCACCTTTGTAGGGCAAAATTACGGGGCAGGGCGGCTGGACCGGGTGAGAAAGGGCGCGGGCGCCTGCATGGGCATCGGTGTGATTCTGACCACCACTGTAGGAGCGGCCCTGTATGTGGGCGGCCAGTTCCTGGTGAACCTGTTTACCAGCGATGTGGCGGTGCGCCAGATCAGTATGGACCTGCTGCATTTCATGGTGCCCACATTCATCACTTATATTGCAATTGAGATACTCTCAGGAACTCTGCGCGGTGTGGGAGACGCCTGGGTACCGCTCTTGATCACCGGAGTGGGAATCTGCGGAATCCGTGTGGTATGGATTATCATTGCACTGCCGCTGCGGCCCGACATTATCACCGCTGCCTTCAGCTATCCCATGACATGGACCATCACATCCATTGCATTTGTGATTTATTACTATGGATTCAGCCAGCTGAGGCGGTGGAATCTGAAGAAATATTTTAAACTGCCGAAATTTTAGGATTTTGGGTGTATATTTGTCCTGCCTCCGGGGAATAATCCTGGCATATTAATTCAGGCAGGAGGTAAAAAATGATTACCCAGGAAGTTATATTTAATTCGGTTGAGGAGGTTCAGCGCTTTGTCAACCAGGCGGAGCGCTGGCCATCTGATGTGGATATCTCGCTGGGCAGCTGTATGGTGGACGGAAAATCGCTGCTTGGCGTGCTGAGTCTTGGAATCCATAAAAAACTCAATGTGACCATCCATGACAAACCAATGAACTAGAGCGTGTCTTAATAATTCATTCCCGCCATCTGCCCTAAGGAATCCACCGGCTTCGCCCGGTCCCCCTTAGGGCGTCGCACGCCCCGCAAAGTGGGACGCACAGCTGACGGAAAGCAATTTTAAGATTCGCTCTAGAGAAATGTTGCTATACTCCTGCAAGAGAATGTGGTACAATAGTTAAAATATTCTTGAGGAAAGCGGGTACACAGATGATACAGGATATAGAACCACGAGAGTTTGATCCCGCCTTCCGGTCTCAAAAGCCGGAAGACCGGGATTTTTTGCTGCATTATGAGTACAACAAGGTGATGCTGAAAAAGGATGGGGATACCTTTGCCATTCCGAGGATCGGAGAGCTGAGGGAGGACGTGCCGGATCTGGACGAGGAGGCGGAGTACCTGTTCTCCATCGACGAAAGGGCCTATTACAGCGTTACCCGCATGAATGTACCGGAGTTTGGGGACTTTGTATTGGAAGGAATCCCCATATTTCGGACCATGGAACCCATGTACCAGGCATTTGCGGGTATTACGGGAAGCCAGATCTACCGCTGGCGGGAGAGCAGGAAATACTGCGGGCGGTGCGGTAAGAAGATGACCTTCAGCGGGGAAGAACGGGCTATGACCTGCCCTGGCTGCGGACAGATTGAGTACCCCAAGATCAGTCCGGCGGTGATTGTGGCCATCACCAACGGGGATAAGCTTCTGATGTCCCGCTATGCCCGCGGCACCTACCGGCATTTTGCACTGATCGCGGGATTTGTGGAGGTTGGGGAGACATTCGAGGACTGTGTCCGCCGGGAAGTGATGGAGGAGGTTGGACTGAAGGTGAAGAACATCCGGTACTACAAGAGCCAGCCCTGGGCATTTTCCGACACGGTGATGATTGGCTTTACCGCGGAGCTGGACGGGGACGACACCATCACTTTGCAGGAGGAGGAGCTGTCTGAGGCCGGGTGGTATACCAGGGACCAGGTGGAGGATATGGGCCCCCGTATCAGTGTGGGGCATGAGATGATGGCTGCTTTTAAGGCAGGGGAATTTTAGAGGAGGAAGCTTGTGAGAGAGTACATATTATTTGATCTGGACGGGACGCTGACTGATCCCAAGGAGGGCATCACAAAGGCCGTGCGCTACACTCTGAACCACTATGGAATCCAGGTGGAGGATCTGGACAGCCTGTGCCCGTTTATCGGCCCGCCGCTGACGGACAGCTTCCAGCGGTTCTACAATTTCAGCCCGGAACAGGCTAAAGAGTCGGTGCTGGTGTACCGCGAATACTACCTGGTTACAGGCTGGAAGGAGAATCGGGAGTTCCAGGGCGTAAAGGAGATGCTGGGCCGCCTGAAGGCCGCGGGGAAACACCTGCTGGTAGCTACCTCCAAGCCGGAGACCATTGCCAGGCAGGTGCTGGAGTATTTCGGCATGGACGGCTGTTTTGAGCTGATCGGCGGCGCTGACCTGGACGGAACCAGGGTGAAGAAGGGCGATGTGATCCGCTATGTGCTGGAGCGGGCCGGCCTGGGCACTGACCGGGAGACCATAGCGCGCACCATCATGGTGGGCGACCGGGAGCATGATGTGCTGGGAGCCAGGGAAGTGGGAATGGACTGCGTGGGCGTGCTCTACGGCTACGGAAGCAGGGAGGAATTCCAGGCATGCCAGGCTTTTGCGGTGGTGGAAACCATGGAGGAGCTGGAAGGCTTCCTTCTGGATTGCCAGTAAAAGGCAGCAATACTATAACCTGGAGTCATGATAACCATTCCTATTATGCAATTGACAAATAGAAATGGAATTGCTATGATTAAAATTACTATTCAGGTAAGCCCCCGTTGTATACGCAAAGGGGAGAAGAATTGATGTGACTGTTATCAGGAAGTGTACATCGTTTGAGAGGTGGGATAAGAATGGATGACAGAATTGTATTATCGCTGCTGGTAGACAATACGGCCGGTGTTCTGGCCCGGGTGGCTGGACTGTTCAGCCGCCGCGGTTATAATATTGAAAGCTTGACCGTGGGTGTCACTGCGGACCCCCGCTATTCCAGAATGACGGTGGTGTCCCTGGGAGACCAGACTGTGCTGGAGCAGATCAAGAACCAGTTAAACAAGCTGGAGGATGTGCGGGACATTAAGGAATTGAAGGCGGAGAGTTCTGTTTACAGGGAGCTGATGATGGTTAAGGTGAAGGCAGGCGCCAATGACCGACAGTCTGTCAGCGCTATTTCTAACATTTTCCGCGCAACCATTGTGGATGTGGGCAAGGATTCGCTGACTGTCATGCTGACGGGCGACCAGTCCAAGCTGGATGCATTGATCAACCTGTTGGAGGATTATGAGATCCTGGAACTGGCCAGAACCGGACTGACGGGGCTGGAGAGAGGTTCTGAGGATATCCGGATGCTCCCTTAGGCAGGAGTACATAGCAGTTGTGTAAGCTAAGGGGGCGGCCAAAGGCGGACTGAGAGTCGTCGGTTTTGTTACCTTAACATATATTTTTAATGAGGTATATAAGGAGGATAAAGTAATGCCAAAGATTTTTTATCAGGAAGATTGTAATTTATCACTGCTGGAAGGCAAGACCATCGCTGTTATCGGTTACGGCAGCCAGGGACATGCACATGCGCTGAACTTAAAGGAATCCGGCTGCAACGTAATTGTAGGCCTGTATGAGGGAAGCCGTTCCTGGAAAAAGGCTGAGGAACAGGGATTTGAGGTATACACTGCTGCTGAGGCAACCAAGAAGGCCGACATTGTCATGATTCTGATCAACGATGAGAAGCAGGCGGCTATGTACAGGGATTCCATCGCTCCCAACCTGCGCCCCGGCATGATGCTGATGTTCGCCCACGGTTTTGCCATCCATTTCGGCCAGATCGTTCCGCCTAAGGATGTGGATGTTACCATGATCGCACCCAAGGCTCCGGGCCACACTGTAAGAAGCGAGTACATGAGAGGCAGAGGAACCCCATGTCTGGTTGCCGTACATCAGGATGCAACCGGCAAGGCTTTAGATATGGCGCTGGCTTACGGCCAGGGCGTTGGCGGCGCAAGAGCCGGTATTCTGGAGACCACCTTCCGTGTTGAGACCGAGACCGACCTGTTCGGTGAGCAGGCTGTTCTGTGCGGCGGCGTCTGCGCACTGATGAAGGCTGGATTTGAGACACTGGTTGAGGCTGGCTATGCTCCTGAGAATGCATATTTCGAGTGCGTGCATGAGATGAAGCTGATTGTTGACCTGATCTATGAGAGCGGATTTGCAGGCATGAGATATTCTATCTCCAACACTGCTGAGTACGGCGATTACATCACCGGACCCAAGATCGTTACCGACGAGACCAAGAAGGCGATGAAGAAGATCCTGTCCGATATCCAGGACGGCACCTTTGCAAAGGACTGGCTGACAGAGAACCAGGTTGGCAGCCCGCACTTCAACGCTATGAGAAAGAACGAGGCAGAGCAGCCCTTGGAGGCCGTTGGCGCTGAGCTGAGGAAGCTGTACAGCTGGAACGACACCGACAAGCTGATCAACAACTAAAACAGACTGATTGTCAGACATAAAGTACATAGAGAGAGGCTGCGGCACATTGACGTGCTGCAGCCTCTCTTTATCACGTAACTCTTTTGTTTAATAGAGGAATTCCAAAAATGTTTTCAGGGCCAGGGTCTGGTTGGCCGGGTGATAGGCAAAACCAATGGTGCGGCGGTGGATGGGGATGGCCAGGGGAATCTCCGTCAGAGCGCCGCTGTCAAGCTCCTTCTGGATCAGTTCCTTGATGACGCAGGCAATGCCCAGGCCGATTTTGGCAAATTCGATCAGCAGATCCATGGTGGTCACTTCCAGCACCTGGCGCGGGAAGATTCCATTTTCACCCATGTACTCATCCACATAGCGGCGGGTCATATTGTTCTCATCCAGCAGCATCACATTGCCGGTCTCAAAGATGTTGGCGTCCCGGCCCTCCCGCAGGTACAGGTTCTCCAGGTAATGGTCCGTGGCAACGAAGAT
>URUZ01000246.1 GCA_900551225.1 uncultured Clostridium sp. | reverse complement strand
TCTTTAAACAGAGTATCCTGGAGAATATCAGGGCCGCCCGGCCTGAGGCAACCAGAGAACAGGTGCTGGCAGCGGCCCGGGCCGCCCAGTGCGGGGACATCCTGGATAAGCTGCCTCAGGGACTGGATACTGTGGTGGGCACAAAAGGCGTCTACCTCTCCGGCGGCGAGGGGCAGCGGATCGCCCTGGCCCGGGCCATGCTGAAAAATGCCCCCATAGTGGTGCTGGATGAGGCCACCGCATTTGCGGACCCGGAAAATGAACATCAGATCCAGAAGGCCTTTGAGACGTTAATCCAGGGCAAAACGGTGCTGATGATAGCCCACCGCCTGTCCACCATTCAGAATGCCGACTGTATTCTCGTGATGGAGGACGGACATATTGTGGAACAGGGGACACACCACAGGCTGTTGGCCGCGGAAGGCGTCTATGCCAAAATGTGGGCGGATTACCAGAGCAGCGCCCAGTGGAAGGTTGGAAAGGAGGCGGCGGTATGACCAGAAAATTACAGCATATTTTTGCCCTCAGTGAGCAGGGGGCCAGAGATTTGGTAAAGGCGGTTATTTTGTGCTTTCTGTGCAATATCAGCCTGATGTTTCCCATTGGCGTGATCATGGCTGCCATGCAGTTCCTGCTGAATGTGATGGAGACGGGGGGCAGTCCCATGGCCAGGTTCTGGGTCTATACAGGGGGAGCGGCGGCAGTGCTGGCACTGATGTTTGTACTGCACTATTTCCAGTACGCGGCCCTGTATCTGGCTACGTATAAGGAGAGTGCCAGCCGCAGGATCAGCCTGGCGGAAACGCTGCGCAGGCTGCCATTATCCTTCTTCGGCAACAGGGACTTAAGCGACCTGACCGCCACCATGATTGCCGACTGCTCCAGCCTGGATCAGATGTTTTCCCACTATATTCCCCAGCTGTTTGCCTCCATTTTCTCCACCCTGTTTATCGGTGTGTGTATGTTCTGCTATGACTGGAGAATGGCGCTGTCTGTCCTGTGGGTGATTCCGGTGGCTGTGCTTCTGACGGCCGGCTCGAAAAAGCTGCAGGATTACTACGGCACAAAAAGCATCCTCACCAAGCGCGCTGTGACCGACTGCATTCAGGAGGGATTGGAAACCATCCGCGATGTGAAGGCCTGCGGACGGCAGTCAGCCTATCTGAGCGAGCTGGATGAAAAACTGAGGGCAACGGAACAAAGCTCCATCCATGCGGAGCTGGCCACAGGCGTGTTTGTATGCTCTGCCCAGGCATTTCTGCGCATCGGTCTTGCCACCACTGTGCTGACCGGCGTCAGGCTGCTGCTGGCCGGGGAGCTGGAGTTCTTATTCTTCCTGGGATTCCTGTTTGCCGCGGCCCGGCTTTATGATCCGCTGGGCCTGGTTCTGCAGAATATTGCAGCTACCTTCAGCGCCAAACTGAAGATAGAGCGGATGCGATCTATTCTGGAACAGCCGGTGCAGGAGGGGACTGAAGCGTTCACGCCTGGGAACTATGATATTGCCTTTGACCATGTGACCTTCTCCTACCACGATGGGGAGGGCGTGCTCTCTGATGTAAGCTTTACCGCAAAACAGGGCGAGGTGACTGCCCTGATCGGCCCATCCGGCGGCGGT
Source organism: uncultured Clostridium sp. (assembly GCA_900551225.1). Taxonomy (GTDB): domain Bacteria; phylum Bacillota; class Clostridia; order Lachnospirales; family Lachnospiraceae; genus Enterocloster. Next base: position 6,974 of record URUZ01000246.1, on the reverse strand, counting down.
AAATCCACTGCCTGCAAACTGGCGGCCCGGTTCTGGGACGTAAACGGCGGTACAATCACCCTAGGCGGCGTGGATATATCCGGTGTTGAGCCAGAGACTCTTTTGAAGCATTATGCCATGGTATTCCAGGATGTGGTGCTGTTTCGGGATACTGTGATGGAGAACATCCGGCTGGGCCGCAGAGGGGCCTCTGATGAGGAAGTGCTGGCCGCGGCCAGGGCCGCCCAGTGCGACGAATTTATCCGCCGCCTGCCGGATGGATATCAGACTGTGATTGGGGAAAATGGTTCCACACTGTCAGGAGGAGAGCGCCAGCGCATTTCCATTGCCCGCGCGCTGCTCAAGGACGCGCCGGTGATTCTGCTGGATGAGGCGACCGCTAGTCTGGATGTGGAAAATGAGAGCGCCGTGCAGGCGGCATTATCCCATCTTGTGAGAAACAAGACCGTGTTGATTATTGCCCACAGGATGCGGACCGTGGCCGGGGCGGACAGGATCATTGTGCTGGAGAACGGCAGGGTGGCACAGCAGGGCAGCCCGGCCCAGCTTATGAAACAGGGCGGGCTCTACCGGCACATGGTAGAACTGCAGCAGGAGAGTGCTGCATGGAAGCTGGCGTAAAGGGGGCTTCTCAGCTCAGACTTCCCAAATCCACATCGCAGCCCTGGAAGTACCCCTCCAGCTTCGCCTTGGAATCCTTCAGCAGCCGGATGATGAACTGGAGCTTCTCCTCAGAGAAGCGGAAGGTGGGGATGCACACGCTCAGTGCGGCAATGATCCGGCCATTGCTGCACAGGGGTACGCCCACGCAGTTGACCAGGGGCGTGGACTCCTCGTGCTCAATGGCATAGCCCCGTTCCCTGGTCAGTTCCAGCTCATGGAACAGGCTGTCCAGATCCCTGACGGTATGCTCCGTAAATGCGGTGAGGCCGTCAGGATACAGGGCGCGGATCTCCTCCTGGGATTTCTCGGCCAGGATGGAGCGGCCGATGGCAGTGCAGTAGAGGGGAAGCTGTTTCCCCACGTAGGACACCAGACGCAGCGGCTCCGCAGAGTCCTCCTTGGCGATGTAGAGCAGGTTGCTGCGGTTCTGGATACCCAGCTGGCAGGTCTCATTGCTCTGGGAGACGATGTACTTCATCTCCTCCTGTATGAACTGCAGGGCATTCATGTTGTTGGTGTAGGAGGCCCCCACGGAGTAGGCGGCGATGCCGATGAAATACCTGGAAGTGTCCTTGTGCATGTAGATAAACTTCCTGGAGGTCATGGTGTGCACCAGGGGCATGATGCTGCTCTTGGGCGCGGCCAGGGCCTTGGACAGCTCGGTCAGTGTCATTCCGCCTGGATTGGTGGACAACAATTCTAGTATATCTAATACCCGTTCAGTGGGTCTGTGTTCAGTCGATGGCATATTTATTCTCCCATTATTATTCTCACAATACAGAACATTATAGCAGAGAAAGCGCTGGGGCGCCACTTAAAGTAATTTGTGAATCCTGAATAAAAACATGGTTAGATTTTGGACATTTGGTACAAAGTCTTTTTCTTTTACAAAACTTTATTGACAATCTCAGCGGGGAATGATAATGTATACCTATGAAGTACGTAATTACATACATAGTACGTATATGCGTACGATAAAAATCATACATATCAAATGGAGGATCACTATGGTTTATTATGTACCGCCGGTTAATCTGCTTGGCAGAGGCTGCCTGAAAGAGGCGGCAGCCCAGATCAAAGCCATGGGCTGCAAAAAGGCATTCATTTCCACAGACCGGTTCCTGACCGGCAACGGCACAGTGGATAAGGTTACTGCCATACTGGATGAGAATGGTATCGGCTATGTTATCTACAATGAGGCGAAGCCCAACCCCACGGTGAAGAATGTGGAGGACGGTTTAAAGATACTGAAGGAAGAGCGCTGCGACATGGTCATCAGCATCGGCGGCGGCTCCCCCCAGGACTGCGGCAAGGCCATCGCCATTCTGGCCACCAACGGCGGAAATATCAAGGATTATGAAGGTGTGAACAAGACGGATAAAAAGTCCCTTCCAATTGTGGCAATCACCACAACCGCAGGAACCTCGGCTGAGGTTACCATCAACTATGTGATCACTGATGAGGAGCGCCATGTGAAGATGATCATGGTGGACACCAACTCCCTGGCCGCGGTTACGGTCAATGATCCCCAGCTGATGGTCAGCATGCCCCCGGCCCTGACTGCGGCTACCGGCATGGATGCCCTGACCCACGCCATGGAGGCAGTGGTTGCGGTGGGCGCCAATGATGTGACGGATGCCACTGCGCTGTACGCCATCCGCCAGATCTTCGACTATCTTCCAAGGGCCGTGAAGAATGGGGACGATATAGATGCCAGAGAGCAGATGTGTTACGCCTGCTACTTAAACGGAATCGCATTCAGCAACGCAGGCCTGGGAAATGTTCACGCCATGGCGCACCAGCTGGGAGGCCTCTATGATCTCCCCCACGGAGTCTGCAATGCCATGCTGCTGCCGGTTGTGGAGGAGGAAAATGCCAAGGGCGCTCCCGGTAAGTTCCGGGCCATTGCAGCGGTTATCGGTATGGATACTGCAGGAAAGAGCGATGAGGAATGTGTGGACTATGTGATCAGCCGCGTCCGCGCCCTGTCCCAGGAGGTGGGAATCCCCAAATCCCTGAGGGAAGTGGGCGTCCCTGATCCGGACTTTGACACCCTGGCCGGGAACGCCATGAAGGACGCCTGCGCAGGCGCCAATCCCGTATACTTTGACAAGGAAAAATTAGTGGAGCTGTTCAGGAAGATAGCATAGAACGTCCCCTCACATACATTTAGGGGAATAGTAAAAGGAGAAGAAGATAATGGAGAGAAGTGAAAAGATTCTTTGCGGACTGCACAACCAGTATTACAGGGCCACCTACAAATCCATGGGATTCACCACCGAGGATTTAAAGCGTCCCATGATCGGCATTGCAAACGCGTGGAGCGAGTGCGTACCCGGACATTTCAACCTGCGCCAGGTAGCGCAGCGGGTGAAGGACGGAATCTACCGCGCGGGGGGAACCCCGGTGGAATTCGGCGTCATCGGCGGCTGCGACGGCATGGGCCAGGGCCATGATGGGATGCATTTTATTCTGCCTTCCAGGGAGATCATCGCCAATTCCGTGGAATCCATGGCCCAGATCAACCTCTTTGACGGAATCGTGCTGCTGGGCTCCTGCGATAAGATCGTCCCGGGCATGCTGATGGCAGCGGCCCGTCTGGATATTCCCTGCATCCTGCTGCCGGGCGGCCCCATGGACGGCGGCGTGGTGTTCGACGGCAGGAAGTCCGACCAGACCTCCAGCACCGAGGCCTACGGCATGCTGACCGCGGGCAAGATCACGGAGAAGGAGTACACTTCCCTGGAGAACCTGGCCTGTCCCACCTGCGGCTCCTGCTCCTACCTGGGCACGGCCAACACCATGTGTTCCCTGTCCGAGGCCCTGGGTATGACCCTGCCCGACGGCGGTATCATCCCCGCAGCGTCAGCGGCCCGCCTGGCCGTGGCTGAGGACACGGGCATCAAGATCATGGAGCTGGTGGAGAAGAACATCACAGCCCGCCGGATCATCACCGAGAAGAGTGTGAGGAATGCCATCAAGGTCTGTCTGGCTATGAGCGGCAGCACAAACGCGGTGATGCACCTGACAGCCATTGCCCACGAGGCGGAGCTGGGCATGAACGTGCTGGAGGAATTCGATCAGCTGTCCAGGCAGACTCCGCAGCTGGCCAAGATCAACCCTTCCTCTGAATACAATATGATCGATTTCTACCAGGCCGGCGGCGTTTCCCGTCTGATGGAGGAGATGCAGCCCATTATCGACACGGACCAGATGACTGTCACCTGCCAAACTGTAGCAGAGAATATAGAGAACCACCGTTACCAGTACCCTGAGAATCCCAACGTGGTGAGAACCATGGAGGAGCCATTTGGCTATGAGGGAGGTGTGGCTGTGCTCAGAGGCAACCTGGCCCCGGATACGGGAATCACCAAGCCGGGTGCATTTGACAAGAGCCTGCACCACTTTGAGGGCGAGGCTATCTGCTTTGACTCCGAGGAAGCTGCGGAGGAGGCCATTCTGGAAGGCAAAGTCCATGACGGCCATGTGGTTGTGATCCGCTATGAAGGCCCCAAGGGCGGCCCGGGCATGAGAGAGATGTACAAGGCCATGAAATACCTGTATGGCCGAGGCCTGTCCAGAACAACCGCCCTGATCACGGACGGACGGTTCAGCGGTACCAACAACGGCTGCTTCGTAGGCCACATTTCCCCGGAAGCTGCGGAGGGCGGAGCCATCGCCATTGTGCAGGACGGGGACCGCATCGCCATTGATGTGGAGGAGAGAAGCCTGAACCTGCTGGTGGACGAGGCGGAGATTGCGAGCCGCCTTAAGGATTGGAAACGCCCGGAGCCCAAGTTCAAACGCGGCTACCTGGGACTTTATTCCAAGATCGCAGCTTCCGGTTCCGAGGGCGCGATCATGAAATACGACCAGCTGTAAGGAGGAGAACAGGACATGGAAATATCTGCATTAGGCGCAGTCCTGGGACTGGCCGCGGCCATTATATTGATCCTTAAAAAAGTAGAACCTACATATGCGATGATTTTCGGCGCGATCTTCGGCGGCCTCTGCGGAGGCGCCGGGCTGGCCGACACAGTGACCTGCATGATTACCGGCGTCCAGGGAATCGTGTCCGCCATTGTGCGGATTGTCACCGCGGGCATTCTGGCGGGCGTGCTGATTGAGACAGGGGCCGCGGCCAGGATAGCGGAAGCCATCATCAGCAAGATGGGCAGCAAGCGTTCCCTGCTGGCCATGATGCTTGCCACCTGGTGTCTCACCGCAGTAGGCGTGTTTGGGGATGTGGCGGTAATCACCGTGGCTCCCATTGCAATCCAGCTGGCGAAGCGCTCCGGCTACAGGAAGCTGGGCGTGCTGATGGCCATGGTGGGCGGCGTCAAGGCCGGCAATGTCATGAGCCCCAATCCCAACGCCATTGCCGCCTCCGAGGCATTTGGCGTGCCCCTCACCTCTGTTATGATGACAGGCGTGGTTCCCGCTGTGGCTGCGCTGATCACCACCGCCTTCCTGGCCCGCAGCCTGGCTTACAAGGGAACTGAATTCGAGGGGGCAGAGGCAGAGGTATCAAGCGAGGGACTTCCCGCCACCTGGGCGGCAGTGGCCGGGCCGGTGGTCACCATAGCGCTGCTGCTGTTGAGGCCCATATGCGGCGTCACCATTGACCCCTTAATCGCCCTTCCTGTGGGCGGCATCGCCGGAATCATCGCCATGGGAAAAGGGAAACACACCTGCAGCTATTTTTCCTCCGGCTTAAAGAAAATGAGCGGGGTGGCCATGCTGCTGATCGGAACAGGCACCCTGTCCGGCATCATTTCCAACTCCAACTTAAAGGATGTGATCATTGCCGGAATTGAGATGGTAGGGCTGCCGGGATTCCTGCTGGCCCCCATCTCCGGAACCCTGATGGGCGCGGCTACAGCCTCCTCCACCGCGGGAACCACCCTGGCCTCCCAGATCTTCGGGCCAACGGTTATGCTCAGCGGAATCTCCGCCCTGGCCGCGGCCGTGATGACCCACACCGGCAGCTTTGTGTTTGACGGACTTCCCCACGGCTCCTTCTTCCACGTCAGCGCCGGAGCGGTTAACATGGAGATCAGGGAGCGGCTGAAACTGATTGTGTATGAATCATTAAACGGAGCCGCCATGGTTGCGGCAGCTGTGCTGATCTATGGGATACTGCGTGTGGTGGGATAGCGTGAACACTTGGCGAGGTATTTTCGAACCTAGTGAGAACCTACACAGGCCCGCTTAACAAGGTACTTTCGAGTTTAGCGGGCAGTGGAACCCCCCTCCGCCAATATAGCGTACAACAAACTGAAAGGAGCATACTAAATGCATAAAATTATAACCCCGGTTGTTACCGTATTTGATGAAAATGAGAAGCCCGATTACGAGGCCAATAAGAAGGTCATCGATTTCCTGGTGGAAGGCGGAGTGGACGGAATTCTGGTCCTTGGCTCCACCGGAGAATTCACCGGTCTGACCAGGCAGGAGAAGAGCGATTTCTTCCGGTTCTATGCGGAGTACACCGCAGGCCGCACCGAGCTTTACGCCGGCACCGGAAGCACCAATTTTGAGGACACAGTGGCCCTCTCCAATGAGGTTTATGAGATGGGGTATGTGGGGCCAATGGTCATTGGGCCTTACTACTACGGCCTGGACCAGGAGAAGATCTTCATCTACTACGACACCCTGGCAAAGGCTCTGAAGGGAGATCTGTACATCTACAATTTCCCGGCCAGAACCGGCCATTCCATCACCCCTGAGACCGTGAAACGGCTGTTGGAGAACAACTCCAACATCGCAGGCCTGAAGGATTCCGTGTCGGAGCCCAACCACACCAACCTGCTCTGTCTGGCAGCCCAGGGACACCGGTTTGAGGCATACTCCGGCTTTGACGATCAGTATCTCTACAACCTGACCTCAGGCGGAAACGGCTGCATCGGCGGCTTGTCCAACCTGGTTCCCGAGATCTGGAGCGGGCTGGTGAAGGCCACCAATGAGAAGGATTTTGTCCGCACCATGGAATTGTCACAGCTGATCCATGAGCTGATGCCACTCTATGACATGGATTCTAATTTCTCACTTTTATTTAAGAAGCTGATGATCCACCGCGGCGTTGATATTTCCCCTAAGGCAATCTTTCCCTTTGATCAGATGGCGGAGGATACGTACCGCAGGGCGGAAATGATTCTGGATAGAGTTATTGATAAATATGAGAGTGTGAACTGATAGCGGGGGGAATGGGGATTTAGGCGTGGAAAGGTACGCGGACGTTGGCTGGTGTGTTGGCCGCGAAAAGAAGGAGGTTGGGGTGGGGAGGACAGCGGAGGGGCCGGCTCCTGGTT
>URUZ01000245.1 GCA_900551225.1 uncultured Clostridium sp. | reverse complement strand
ATTCAATTTTATGGCTATTTAATGGTCAAAAAACAACGTATTTTCAAGGGTTTTCCCAATCGGGAATTGCACCCTGCCCTGAAGACATAATTTCTATTCAGTTGGTTGCATTGTAACTCTTTATTTGACCTGTATGCCCTTATCCTTCTATATCAGGCGCGCACCCGCGCCTTTCTGTCAGAACTCCCCGCATTGTGGATAACCACGCTGACCCGCTTATACACCAATGCTGTTACAAAGGACACTACGACACCCTTTATAATGTTAAACGGTCCTACGCAGATAATGGCAAATGTCCACACATTGCTGATCGCCGGATTGATCATTGCCCCTGCCTTGATGATTGTATCTAACGGCATAAAGTTCGCATAAAACGGAATCATCACCAGCGCGTTGATTACAACGCCGACCACCGCCATCGCTACAATCCCCACAGTCATGCCGGCTACGGCGCCTTTCTTCGTCTTCTTAACACGATAGATAATACCTGCAGGCAAAATGAGTGAACAGCCAATCATAAAATTGGCAAACTCGCCCACAAATCCAGTGCTGGTCGGTTTCAGGAGCAGCTTCACCAATATCTTCACTACCTCCATCACCACACCTGCGACCGGCCCCAGCGCAAAGGTTCCGACCAGAATCGGCAGTTCGCTCAAATCCAGCCCATAAAAGCTGGGTGCAATAAAGGGAAGCGGCACTTCAAATATCATCAGCACGCCTGCAAGCGCCCCAATCATGCCCATCAGCACCACATTTTTCGTTGACAGCAATTTGTTCTCTCTCATCATTCCATCCTCCTGAAATTTTAATAGATAAGTTCATCTCTTAGAGGAATCATGCGGCACTGTGCAGTTTAATCAGGCGATCATAAAGGTTAAGGATAACGCTGCTTCACTGCGTACAATAAAACAGCCCCGGATAAACGATCTGACGATCTATCCGGGGCATCAACCTTACCTTTAAATCTGTTCCAAGCACTGCTGCCTGTCACACAATTTCTTCTCTCATCCAGACTATACTGTCGGTTCCGGAATCTCACCAGATCAACCACTGTAGCAGTGGGTCGCGGACTATACCGCCGGTGGGGAATCACACCCCGCCCCGAAGAACTTATATTTAGTTTACTTTTACATATTAGCACACAAATGCAGCGGTTTCAAGGGGGGCGGGGAAATTACGTTCCTTTTTTAACTTATTTTCTACATTTGGTATAATTAACCCCGCTCCTTTACCGGCAGTTCAATCACTGTATTAATATTACGCTAATCTACAGGTCTGCCGTTCAATCAGGGTCGGCTGCAACACGATCTCCCTGGGTTGATCCTGCTTTTCTTTTTGCTGAATCACGTCGATCAGCATATTGACGGCCTCCTCCCCCATCTGTTTTTTGGGGGTCTCCACTGATGTCAGCATAATCCTGGGGAGGGAGGTATAAAGGATATTGTCATACCCAATCAGGGAAAGCTCCTCAGGAATCTTGATTCCCAGCTCATCCGCCGCCTTCATAACCCCCAGTGCCATGGCATCGGTAATCGCAAATATTGCGGAAGGGAGATTCTCCGTCTCTGAAAAGAACTTCTTTGCAATCGCATAGCCATGATCAATGGAGCTTGTAGAATAAGGACTGTCCAAGGCCCTGTACCGGGCGCCGCCGTCCTGGGCAGCTGCCGCAAAGCCTTCAAAACGGATATGATGGGTAATGCTGCTGCGCTTTACCGCAAGCATAACGATATCCTTGTGCCCATGCCCTATCAGGTATTCGGTTCCAATATATGCACCCATATAATTGTCAACCCTTACTACATTCTGGGCACTGGCACCCAGGTTATCCCCCAAAATAACTGTGGGCATACGATTGATATATTCCCTCTGGGCATAGGAGGCGGACGACGGATGAAAGATAATACCATCCACCTGCCTTGAAGCCAGCAGCTGGAAATAGCTCTTCTCTTTCTCCGCATCCCGCTGGGAGTTGCAGATGAACATATTATATCCCCTTGCATTGGCACAGTTCTCCGCGTGCAGCGCAATCTCTGAAAAGAAAGGATTTGAAATATCCGGCAGAATTATCCCGATGGAATATGTACTTTTTTTAATCATACTGCGGGCAATCACATTAGGCGTGTATCCCACATTCCGGCATAACGTCAAAATCCGCTCCCGGGTCGCTTCACTGACCTCCGAACTCCCGGAGAGGGCGCGGGAAACGGTTGCATAGGACACTCCGGCCATGGTGGCGATGTCCTTAATTGTAAAGTTGGGCATATTTGGCCTCCTTTTTTTCAGTATATCAAAAAAATTCCCCCTCGGCCAGCTGTACCGTAAAAAAAGCTTCAAAATCTCAAACTATGGTTTTTTAATCACCAGCTGATCAATAACCCCGTCCGTCTCATCATCAATGATCCCGGGTAAATAAGACAGGTCCTTTTCTATGGCGGTCAGAGTCAGCGTATTCCTGTCTGCTTCCAGTGTCAGATAATTATAAACCGGACACTGTTCCACACATTCCCCCACATCCGGATTGGTTTTACGGATGGAAATCCACGAAGCATCCCCAATCATGGAGGAAGGATACATTGTGCGCTGTCCAGCACCGGCGCCGCCGGTGACAATGTAGACGACGCCTTTGCCGCTGGGAATCCCGGTAAAGGGCGGCGCCGGATAAACCTCTGCATGAGGCAGGCCCCGGTAGCCGGGCTTGCCGTCCCCCTTGTTTGGAATCCAACGGAATCCGCGCACTGCATGGGAACGCTCATAATTATGGTCATGGGAACTGTACACAACATCTACTCCATCCACATATTGCTCCACAATATCCATATATGACGGACCTTTGTCACAGTAAAACTGTCCACAGTCGCCGATATCGCAGAAATGTTCCCCTGTGGTCATAAAAGACTGATGGGTAATCACCACGATCCAGCTCAGATCTCCCCGGTCCTTCAGCATTTTCGCGTGAGCGAGATCCTCTGAAAACCATTCTCTCTGGGTCTGGGAATACCACTCCTGATCCACATACCGGCCAAGTGTCAGCTCAATAAAATGCACCGGCCCAAAATTGTATGAAAACCACCGCTGGGGATAGCCGGCATTTTGCAGCGGCGGCCACCCATGCATAGCTGTCCGCGGCATCTGCAGCAGGTGGAAATACGTATCCCTCAGATTTTCATGGTTCCCATGTACTGCAATAAATGGAAACCTGGACACAAGGTTTCGCGTTCCAATGCGCTCAGCGCTTGTATAGGAATTGATCCAGGCGCCAAATTCATCATAGCTGCCATAGGCGCCGAAATCCCCCAATTCCACGGTAAATGCAGGAATCCCCTCCTTTTCCCATTGTTGGAGATCCTCGAGCGCATAATAAGCGATTTCATTGCAGATTTCGTATCCTGCTTTCGAGTCGCCAAAGATCATCGTTTTGACCCGCTCTGATAAAGCCTTATACGTCCGGAACTTAAAAACCTGCGACCGCTGCACCGGCTCACAGAGGGTTTCTACATAGTATTCATATACCGTATCAGGAGCCAGGCCGGTCATTTCAGCCGTGCAGGACCGTGCAGTGTAGATTCCCGCATCATACCTGCTGCTTTGGGCAGGCACTGTCTTAAAATCCGACTCTCCGGATTGTCTGTAACAGAGCCTCCCTCCCCTGGCCTGTACCGGGGCCTGCCAGTTCACCGACCGGGATTGGCACTGGCCCATAATCGCATCAGCATCGCTGAAGCTGAGTACCACATTCATTCGGATTGCAGCGCTCTCCATCCGCTTCGTCAAGGTATGGACGCGGGTGTCCAGCTGCGGCCGGTAGCGGAGGATAAAGGGCTTGTGTTCGCGAAAGCCAGCCATTTTCCCGGTCCCCATGGAGTATCCGCACTGCAGAAGGATCGATCCGTCTTTCATGGCGAGGGCGCTATGGTAGTAGAGCGGCATCGGCAGGTCCCCCTTGCGGGCATATTGTCTGGACGTCAGGCTGTAGGAGAACACGAGGGGCGAGAGATCGCCTTTGCTGGCTCCGCCAAACAGATATATGTCAGTTCCCACCCGCGCGCATTTTGGATTCCCCAGCAAAACCGGCAGAGGAGGCAGCGCCTCCAGTTGGTGTTCAATAGAAGCGTTGGGATCAAACACCCACGCCTCCCGGCCTCCAATATAATCACAGGCGGCATTTCCGCCAAACAGGTACACCCTGTTTTCATAGGATTCCACTCCGTAGGAACCGACAGGAAGGTCTCTAAGCATATCCGGCAGTATGACAAAGTCCAGCTTTTCAGGATCAAAATAATGAATGGCACAATCGCAGAAAAGGGCAATATACTGTTTGCCTTTTATCACAAGCCGTACAGAGGCGCCCCGTACCCGGACGCTGTCCAATGATGTTGTCCCAAGCATCACCAACTTCTCTCCTACCGTATCAATTTTGGCCAGAAGGTTGTTGCAGGACAGGTAGATATCGGTGCTGTCATCAGTGAGGGTAAATGCAGTGGCATTGGAAAAATCTTTGCCGGTCTCGATTGCAGTGTAAATGCTGCCACCTCCTCCTAGGTCAAAATACTCCGGATTGGGAAGCTGGCTGTAGGGGCAGAATCCATATTCTCCCCAAAACGGGAAATGGTTCACATAGGACCTGCCGCCGATCATCCAGATCTTACTGCCCACCCGGACCATCTGGGCTGCGGCGCGGGGATTTCTCAAGGTATATTCCGGCTCAACATACATGGACTGCCGGGAAAATAATTGTATCCCTTCCGCCAGCGGTGAGTTCAAGAGCGTCTGTGTCCAACAGGGACCGGCGTCCAACAGGTGTTGATTCAATAGATCATCTCCAATCATAGTTATCGGGAAGGCAGTTTAGTCTTCCCGGTAATAAAATTTTACTGCAATGAAATCCAGAAATCATTCATGTCCCTGGTCAGGCTATAGTTATACTCCATATCCAAGGGCCAGAGAGGGATCTCTGCATAGGGCTTATTGCCTGCCACCGGCGGCTGGTCACTGCGCACGGACCAGCAGCCGCGGACAGCAAACTTCTTATAACCTTCGCCTTTGCCGTCGGCTTCGCCGCACATCCACCGCATAAAGAGCTTGGCCGCATTTACATGCTCCGCCTGGTCCGCAAGCATTACAAAGGCCGGCGCATCCACGGATTCCATTGGACTGACGTCAGTGGCCACCTCCATGACCCATCCTTTGTCTTCAACACTGCGCATTTTAGAGGACGTGACAATTCCAGTGGGCGGATCAGTCTGTCCGGCCTTGCCCACTGCCTCGCATACATCGCCGTCGGATTCAGTGAGGATCAGGTCATTGGCGGCAAGCCGTTTCACAAACTCATATCCGGCGTTTTCAGTGCCGTCAAGAACAATATCCTCACCGAACTCCTCCCTGTATGCCTCCTCCATCTGATCGGAGTGCTGCACCATGGCCATAAACAGGCCCATTATCTCGGCGTTGGAGGCTGGATTTGGCATCATCAGCTTACCTTTGTATTCCGGGCGGGTCAGATCCCACCAGCTGTCGATTGGACATTCAGGATACTTTTCAGTGTTATAGATAATCTGTTTGAACTCCGTATATGCGATTAAACCCACCTTCTGGTTTTCCTCAGATATCTTATCTTTAAAATCAAAGGGAATATAGTTGTGCATCATCCCTGTCTGGATGAAATCATGGTATGCCGAGCCATCGGCGTCCTTAATGACCATAAGATCCACGTTATGAATTCCAGCTTCATATTCCCGCTGGAATTTCTCCAAAATCTCACCCATACGCATATCATATACCTCAGCAGTGACCCCGGGATACTGTTTTTCAAAGCTTTCCTTCACATCCGTGGCCCGGCTGGTCATGGTGTAAATCACCACCTTGCCCTCCTCCTTGGCTTTTTCATAGAGCTGCTCAGGTGTCTCCTCACCGTCCAGATTCGCAGCGGCCAGCCATTGGGCATTTGCCGGAGCTTCAGAAGGAGCTTCTTCATTCTGTTTCCCGGTTGAGGCAGCCACGGGGCCGCTGTCCGCATTCTTTGCACCGGAACCGCAGCCTGCCAGTGACATAACAACAGCCATACCAAACGCCATCACAGTGATACTTTTTCTCTTTTGTAACATTTCCTGAATCCTCCTTATTGATCTTTATTTGACTGTTCACAAGTGATATCCCGCGAGGCGCGCCGATTCCCAATCCGTTTGACAAGCAGCCCGCTTTTCGCGTGGTAAACATTTACTTTTGATGGGTTGATTTCGATATAGACATCTTCATCGTACTCATAATATTCCTGTGATATCATTTTAGCCATCAGCTCTACGTTCTGCACAGTTACCTGCACCAGCGTCTCGCTTCCCGCAGGCATTCCGGAATATACTTTGGCGGGAATCCGGCCTTCCCCGGGCAAGCGGTGCAGGATAACATGTTCCGGACGAACGGCGATGATGCCTTCAAATCCACCCTCAACCAGGTTCCCGGCTTCCAGCTCGTCCGCCTGGAATATGCTGCTTCCTAAGGGGGAGCAGACCTTCAGGGTATTGCCGTCATACACACAATCAGCCTTGATAAAGGTAAGGCGGGGATTCCCAATAAAATCCGCTACAAACAGGGAGGCGGGATTGTTGTAAAGCTCCATAGGCGGCGCTACCTGCGCCAGTTCTCCCTGGCAGAATACAGCGATTTTGGTTGACATGGTGAGCGCTTCTGCCTGGTCATGTGTCACATATACAATTGTAGTTCCCAGCTCCCGGTGCAGGCGCTTCAGAACGGAGCGCATTTCAATGCGCAGCTTTGCATCCAGGTTGGACAGGGGCTCGTCCAGCAAAAGGATGTTGGGATTGGAGGCAATGGCACGGGCAATGGCCACGCGCTGCTGCTGCCCTCCCGAGAGTTCAGATGGATACCTGTCCTTAAAGGTGAGAATCTGCATGCGGTCAAGGGCGCTTTCGGTCATACTCTTCACTTTTTCAGCAGGCAGTTTTTTTACATTCAGCCCAAAGGAAACGTTTTGGGCCACGGTCATGTGGGGCCAGAGGGCATAGCTCTGAAAGACAAGGTTCAGCCTGCGCTTGGAAGCCGGCTCAAAATGAAGGGTCTGTGCGTTGACGAATTCCTCCCCGTCAATGTGGATGGTGCCGTTCTGAGGACATTCCAGCCCTGACAGCACGCGCAGGGTGGTGGTCTTGCCGCAGCCCGAAGGCCCAAGAAGCGTCATAAAGTCCCCATCTTCAATGGTCAGATTGATGTCCTTCAGCACATGAACTTTGCCGTAATATTTATGTATTCCCTTTAATTCAATATGAGCCATAGCTTTATCCTCCTATGCCTTTGGTAATATCTGCTTTAAATACCGTAATGGACAGCAGATAAACGATCACCACGATTGCCAATATAAAAATTGTAAGTGCGTTGGAATACTGGTACCATCCGTTTTCCGTATATGAAAAGGTCATATTCGCCAAAGTGGTTGTTGACGGCGTTACCAGCAGGACAATCAGGTCCAGTTCCTTCATGGCGCTGATGAAAATCAGCAGGAAGCCACTGAAAAAGCCTGACTTGGCCAACGGCAGGATAATGCGGGTAAACCGCTTAATAAACGAGGTGCCCTCCACCACTGCCGCTTCTTCGAGTTCAGTGCTGATCTGCATCATATTGCTGGTACCCGCACGGCAGGAGAAGGGAAGGTATTTCACAACGCTGACCAGCACCAGCAAAGTAAATGTGCCGTACAGCGCAGGCATGAACAAGGACGGCTTTGAAAACATGGAAAGGTAGATCGCTCCAAAGGAGATGGAAGGGATCAGGTAGGGCGCGAAGGACAGCTGGTCTACCAGCTTCCCTGTCATCTTCCCACGGCCGCGGGCCACGGCATATCCGAGAATCAGGCCTGCTACAGTTGCAATGATGGAAGAAGTCAGCACCAGCTTCAAGGTGTTCAGACTGCCCATCCAGATCATGGGATTCCGGAACAGTCCCGGCTCGCCCTCCGCGATGGCGGGGTTACTCTGCCCGATCCAGTAATGGAGGGTGAAATTTGAAAGACTGTAATCACCGCTCTGCAGCATAAAGGACTGGGACACGAGAATGAAAACAGGCAGCACTACAAACAGTAGAATGAACAGCAGAAACGCTCCCAGCACGGCAGGCTTCCATTTTCCAAGCCTGACAGGTGTCGAGCGGCCGCCTTTTCCGCCCATGGTCGCATAATTCCTGCGGCTGCCGATGGCACGCTGGTTGATGTACACGATCAGAACGGAGATCCCAATCAGTACCAGGCTCATAACATATGCCTGCACGGTCTGGCGGTTTTTAACGTTGGAATACAGCATGGTGGAAAGGGTGTAATAGTTGACTTTGAGTCCCAGGAAGGCAGGCACGCCGAAGGTTCCGATCGCTTTGGAAAAGGTGAGGATAAAGGCTGAGAACATGGCCGGCAGAACCAGTGGAAATGTAATCTTGCGCATAATGAGCGTTCTGGAAGCCCCCGTAATCTCCCCCATCTCTTCCAGCTCGCTGTTGACTGAGCTGAGAGCCGATGTCATGAGCAGATAGGCATAAACATAATAATGGATACTCAGCGTCACCACAATGGGGAAAAAGCCATAGGCCAGCCAGTCCGGAGGTTCTGTGCCAAACATTGCAT
>URUZ01000244.1 GCA_900551225.1 uncultured Clostridium sp. | reverse complement strand
CGCTGAGAAAGAGGCGTATCATTGGGTGCTGGAGGAGATTGCACAGCTGCTGGCTGAGATTGTTCTGGAGGACTGAACATTGATGAAAGATATAACCACGGGCAGGAGTGATGTGGCTGCTTACAAAGGGATTTGCCATGAGGAAGGGCAGCTTATCTGGAAAGAGGAGGCGTTTGACTACGCGCTGAATCAGGTGCAGAACCATCCGGAGTTGATGGCGGAATTTGAATCCTGGTTTTTCTCTGGCAATTACATCCCCCTGACCACGGAAGAAATGGAGGACTTATTGGATGCTAAAGAGCTATGAAGAACTGCGGGCCATTGATGTAACGCTCTTCTGTGAAGAACGGGACAAGGTTCTCTACCTGCCCTACAACAAATGTATTGATCTGCTGCGCAGAAATGGGGCGGAGCAGGCGCATTTCCTTCCAGTTCCCAATCCAAGGAACGGCAGCAGCCTGTATGAAACGGACACAGTATTTACGGATAAAAATGGAGTGGCCAACCGCTGCTATGAAACACGAATTGAAATCCATATTGATAACCAGGTGTATTACATGCAGTCTCCTGTCATGAATGGGGCTAACCCGGTGAAGGACAACAGCATGAGCCAGCAGCGGGTTTGGAACAGCATGACCAGAAGCTTTGTCAAGGCAGTAGCCATGTATACGGGCCTTGGGTTTGATCTTTGGTTGAAGGAGGAGGACACAGAGCGAAAGCAGCAGGCGGCCGCCGACCAGTACCATGATATCCGCAGAGTGAAGGAGCGTGTACTGCAGACCTTGACCGCCATCCTGAAGGAGGGGAACCTGACGCAGGATCAGGTTGCGGAGCGGATGGGAAGGACCATGGATGAACTGAATGCATGGATCAAGCAGTACGACATTCTGTTCGCAGTGGAAAACAACCTGGAACATGTCCTAAAAATGATTAGGCAGGATAAAAATGATCAGTAATCATGACCGCTCCTATTACATAGGCGCCAGCGATACCGGGTATGTTCTGGGCAACTGGAACACCCGGACATTTGAAAAGTGGTACCTGACAAAGCTCGGACTGTACCGGATGGACTATACAAGTGAGGCGATGATGGCGGGAACCGCGTATGAGCACCGGATTCTTGACAGCCTTGGTATACCGGGAATGAAAAAGGACACCCAGATCATCCAGGGCCGCTTGCGGGTGAACCTGGATGGAAATACGGAGGATACAGATTATGAGGTCAAAACATACCGCTGGGGTCGCGTGTTTAAGCCGACAAAGGCATACCGGGATCAGGTACAGGTTGAACTGTATGCGTCAGGGCTGCGGCAGGCCTATATTGTGGCGTATGGGTTGGAGGAAGCAGACTATAAGAACTTTTACCGGGAAATAGTTCCGGTCCGCAGGTCATTCTATCCGATCACCTATGATGAGGAGTTTATCATGGACCGGTATCTGCCCAGGCTGGAGGAACTATGCCGCTGCCTGGACGAAGGCCGGTACCCAAAGGAAGTGAAAAAATGTATGAGTTTGCGCATATAACGGCGTATAAGCCAGTGCAGGAAGGGACCTATCTTCAGATATTTGTTCCCGGCAGGAACCTTACGGAACCAATTGTGGACAAGCATATGCGGACCTGTGATGTGTGGCTGGAGGATGGCCGGAAGATCAGCGCGGAGCAGCGTAAGAAGGCCTATGCAACGATTCGGGATATTGCCATGTTTACCGGGGAGCTGCCAGAGGTGATGAAGGAGTGGCTGAAGTACCTGCACATTGACCGGACGGGATGTACGTATTTTTCTCTATCCAGCTGTTCTGTGGATACGGCAAGGGAATTCATTAATACGATACTGGACTATGCGTTGGAGATGGGAATCCCGCTACTGGACTTTGCACTGGACCGGACGGATGATATTGGTCATTATCTCTATGCGTGCCTGAAGCTGCGTAAATGCGCGGTATGCGGGCAGGAAGGGGAGCTTCATCATGTGGATACAATCGGCATGGGAAATGACCGGAGGCAGGTGGATGATTCGGAGCACCATAAAATATGCCTGTGCAGGAAACACCATACAGAGGCACACAGCATTGGGATGGCCGATTTTGAGACAAAGTATAAGGTGTATGGAATCAAATTTAGCGAGGACAACGGTATGCTTTCCAGGGTTTGATATGTCACGATATTAAATGCTTTGGTGCCAAGTATACTTTTTGATCATATGATGGCCGGGACAGCATTTCCTGATCCCGGCCGAAAGGAGGGAACGCAGTGAGAGCCAGTAAAAACCTGGAGACTGATAAATATGCGGTTTACAATGCCCTCGGTGTTGGAGAGGAACAGGCAGTAAGCCGGCGGGAGCCGAGCAGCAGGACCGGGATAAGAGACCGCGGCGTGCGCGAGGCGATTGAAGCGCTGCGCAGTGACATGGTGGTCCTGAACCTTGAACGGGGCAAGGGGTATTACATACCGGAGCCAACAGCGCAGGGGAAACGGGAGGCTGCCCAGTGGCTGGCAAGGCAGGAGCGCCGAGTTAGAAGCCTGAAAGCAGCCCAGAGGGGCGCCAGACGTTTCCTGGCTGGATGTAAAGGCAGGCAGGTTCCTGGGCAGCTGAATATTTTTGGAATGGGGGATCTGTAGATGGAAGGATTACAAGGTCCAGCGCGGATTCGGAATGGGGATGACTGATATGAGGGACAGCGTTGTGTTTTACCGGAGCTTTTATGAGGCGGTCAGGGATCTGCCGGATGAGCAGTTTGCTGCATGTGTGAAGGCAATCGTGGAGTATGGGCTGGACGGACTGGAGCCATCTGCTTCGGGGTTTGCAAAAAGCATTTACCTGATGGCCAAACCACAGATCGATGCCAATAACCGGAGGTATCAGAATGGAACCAAGGGCGGGCGACCCAAAACCAAACCAGAACCTGAGTGTAACCGGGATCAAACCAAGACAGAACCAAGCGGTAACCAAACAGGAACCAAACCAGAACCTAAGGAAAAGGATAAGGAAAAGGATAAGGAAAAAGATAAGGTAAAAGAAAAAGATAAAAAGATATATTGTGTGCGTTTTGAGCAGATATGGCAGGCGTACCCGAGAAAAAAGGAGAAGGCAGCTGCCTATAAAGCGTATAAGGCAAGACTGTCGGACGGATTTTCAGAGGACGAGCTGGAGACAGCAGTTAAAAGATACGCAGATGACTGTAAGCGGCAAAACACGGAGGAGCGGTATATCAAACACGCAGCAACATTTTTCGGACCGAATCTGCCGTTTCTGGACTACCGGGGGAATTCTGTGGCTGGGTCTACTCAGGTGATAGCAGTACCGGAAGATACGGAGGAACCACCGGTGGATTATGGATGGGAGAATGCATGAAGTATGAGTTTAAGGAACAGGATGCCTGGGACCTGGTGCATTTCCTGAGGATACAGGGGAAGCAGCGGGGGGATGAGCTGCAGCTGGGGGAGTGTCCCTACTGCCACGGTGGAAAGAACCGGAAAGATAAGGGCTCATCCTCAATCAACTTGCGGACAGGGCAGTTCAAATGCCTGCGGGAGAGCTGCGGCGTCCAGGGGAATATGATTACGCTGGCCCGGGATTTTGGCTTTGAGCTGCGAACAGGGCTTGAGACAGGGAACCGGAAGCAGTACCGCAGGCTGAAGAACCCAAAGGCGCCGATCCGGCCCAAGGAGCCAGCGGTGGCTTATCTTGAGAACCGGGGGATATCCCGCAGGGTGGCGGAGCAGTATGAGATCACGGTACAGACAGAACATGAAAATGTGCTGGTATTCCCCTTTTACGATGAAAACGGGGAGCTGCAGTTTGTCAAGTACCGGAAGATCGATTTTGATAAGGCTAGGGATAAGAACAAGGAATGGTGTGAACGGAATACCCGGCCGATCCTGTTTGGGATGAAGCAGTGCAGGGATTTTGAAAACCTGGTGATTACGGAGGGGCAGATTGATTCGCTGTCTGTGGCGGAGGCTGGAATCGGGAATGCAGTGAGTGTTCCTACAGGGGCGAAGGGCTTTACCTGGGTTCCGTACTGCTGGGAGTGGGTCAGGAAGTTTCAGAAGATCATTGTGTTCGGTGATCTGGAGAAGGGGCATATGAGCCTTCTGGAGGAGCTGCGGCAGCGTTTCCCCAATCCAATTTACCGTGTGGCGGATGAAGACTACTGTGGATGTAAGGACGCAAACGAGCTGTTGTGCAGACATGGGGCTCACGCGGTAAAGGCGGCGGTGGAGCGTGCAAAACCGTTGCCGGTCCGCCGGGTGAAAGTATTGTCGGATGTGAGCCGCGTGGACATTTTTAAACTTCCAAAGCTGAAAACTGGGATCAGCCAGCTGGACCGGCTGCTGGGCGGCGGCCTGTATTTTGGGCAGGTGGATATCATTGCGGGAAAGCGCGGGGATGGAAAGAGTACACTGGCAGGGCAGATCATTGCCAATGCCATTGAGCAGGGATATAAATGCTTGGCGTATTCCGGTGAGCTGCCGGATTACCTGTTTAAAGCCTGGCTGGATTTCCAGGTGGCCGGACCAAGGAATGTGATCGAGAATTACCGGGATGATGGCAGCCTGAACCGGTTTGTGACAAACAGCAACATGGACCGGATCAACGCCTGGTATCAGGATAAGTGCTATGTATACGATACCGGGATCATAGAGGAGGATGAGCCGGAGGATCTTACACGGACGATCCGGGAGGCAATCATGCAGTATGGGATCAAGGTGGTTTTGATTGATAATCTGATGACAGCCATTGATTTAGATGCGGACGGGAGCGCGGAGAAATATGACCGGCAGTCCCGGTTTGTAAAGAAGCTGGCGCGCCTGGCCATGCAGTATGAGGTCTTAATCCTTCTGGTGGCCCACCGGCGCAAGAATGGGTTTGCGGGAGACGCCAATGATGAGGTCAGCGGATCCGCGGATATCACGAACCTGGCCGGGATTGTGATGAGCTACGACCGGGACAAGGAGCTTCTTCAGACCCAGCGGCGCCTGGTGGTGTCCAAGAGCCGGCTGCTGGGGAAGCTATGTCTGGATGGTTATGTGCTGGATTATGATGACCGGTCGAAACGGATCTATGGGATGGGTGATGAGCTGAACCGGGAATTTGGATGGCAGGGAGAGGTGGATTTTGAAGCAGTGGATGAGGAGACGCCTTTTGATGGGGAGATAATCAGTTTTGAGTAGGTGATGGATATGAGCAATGAGACAGTGAAGGAGATTCTGGCAGAGGCACAGCGGTTTTGGGTAAAATGGCGGGACAAGGTGCCACCTAAAGAATCAGAGCAGTGGGAGAGTTTGGTTGCAGAAGCGGATTCAATAAAGACGGCTCATGGCAGCCATTTGGTCAGAAAGTGGGAAGGGCCGGTACCAAGCATGGAAGAGGAGCCGGTGGCGGCGCCGATTGTGAACTGGTTTATGGATGAGTTAGAGACCCGGGAACGTAAGTTATATGGAGGCGAGGGATAAGATGACCAAGAAGGTAGAGAAAAAGAAGCAGCCGGAACCCAAGGTCTATACCTGCAGCGAGTGTGGCCGGGAGATCAGCGGGGATCATGTGTACATAAGGACCAGGAGGCGGACGGAGCTACATATACATTACGAGTGTATGTCAATGGGAAGGAGAAACGAACATGAAGGTTAGGGTATCAATACCAGGAACGTATATGGCGATGGAGATGGAGGAAGAACAGGCGCGGGTGACGTTTCGCAAAATGGCAGAACTGTTATGGGTATTTGGGAATAAGAGCCAGAAGCAGCCGGAAAACTTGATGGACGGGAATGAAAAGGAACCGAAAAAGCCGGTATCGATTATTCCATCAGCGCCAGAACCTGAAAGTGAGATTGAAGCTACGGAGGTTCCTGAAGAGGATGGGGAGGAACCGGCGCCAAAGATCATTTCGCCGGGGTATGGCGGGTATCTGTACATGAAATGTCCTGTTTGTGGAAAGATCAGGGGATTCTGTGCTAAGACACGGCTGAGTTATTATCGGTGCGAATGTGGAGCTGTGACGAGGATGGAGCATATGGTTCCGCTGTATATGAAATGTGAATGCGGCAGGCAAGCCCGGTATATGACCAACATAACGGAGGCGGAATTTGATATGACCTGCTATGACTGCGGGTCACCGGTGGCCATGCAGTGGAACGAAAAGAAGGAGCAGTATGAAACCATGAGATAAGGAGGAGGCACGATGAATAGATTAACGCAGAAGGATGATCAGGGGAACTGGTGCCTGAAGGGGTTGCCGTGGGCGCAGCTGCACGTTGGGCAGGTGATTACTACGGAAGTGAGCGAGAAGCTATACAGTGCGCTGTGGAAGCTGATGGAGTATGAGGATACCGGGCTATCTCCTGGGCGAGTGGAAGAGCTCAACGATTTTGAAAAAACTCAATGCGCTCGTCTTATGGAGAAGTTATGCCGGGAACGTAAGAAACACCATTGGAACCCTGTGGAGGAGCGGCTGCCAGAGGAGAGAGAGGTAGTATTGGCGTGTGATAACAAGGGTGGAATCACTCTTGCATGGTATCAATGTGGGCATTGGTTCAGGGTGACTAGCTTCACTGGTGACAATAACTATATTGTGTGTGCCTGGATGCCGGTGCCGGAACCGTACCGGCCGGAGGATTAATCAACTATATCGTTATTTGGAGGAGGAAAAGATGGGGTATAAAAACGAAGATAAAGAGTGCGAGTGCTGGAAATGTGAGCTTAATACTGCGTGTCCATATAGGGATAAATATCAGCGGTTGCCTCGGAGCGTTAAGGGGGCGCTGGGGCTATGTAAAAAGTTAAGTCCGGAGGATAGAAAGTGAAGATTAATGAAAACGAAAAGACGGACAGGTTTGGTGTGTATCCATGTTGCTGGGTATCCGGGAAAGATGCATGTCCACAAAACATTCAAGAATGGTTATACGCACATTTTCAAGGATATAAGTTTGCTATAGTTTTTGATTGCACAAAGGATGAATATGAGGAAGTAAGAGAGGTGCCAGTGTATTTTCTCGATACAATGCTAAAAGAGACGGTAGATTATATCGGGACTGAAGAAGTTAAGCAACGACTGGAAAACTGGTAAATTAGCATTTTCCAGGAGCCAGAGGAAGGAGAATTATGTGCGAATATTGTGAAAAACCGAATTTGAAGCCACGTTATAAAAGCCTTGCTGATAATGTAGAGCATGACAGTGTTTTAAGTATCATGCCATTTAAAAGCAAAAGGTCTGAAATGATTGTTAGTTTTCTGCGCGATAAGCCTCCGTATGAAGGAGGATCAGCAAATATATATTTTGAAATAGATTACTGCCCATTATGTGGGCGTAAGCTTAAAGCACAAGATTAGCATTTCCAGGAGAACCGGAGGAAGGAATAAAGATGAAAAAATATCAAGTTATGGTACCGATAGTTGCGGCGTGTTATGTGGAAGTCGAGGCGGAAAACGAGAAAGAAGCTATCGCTTGTGCATTGAATAGCGAAGAACTGTCTCTTGAAAATGTAGAAGACTGGGAGGGGCTTGAGGCCATTGTTACGGGTAATGTAGTTCATACATACAACCATACTGCCTGGGCTGAGGAACTGGAGAATTAGCATTTAAAGGAGGAATACATGAAAATCACAAAACAAGATGGAACCGTGGTTCATGGTCATAATATTGAAATGCAAGGTTGCAGAATATTTTGTACTCCAGATGGAATCCCATTAAAAAACCGAGAACTATGCGGTGAGTATCCGGATGTTTTCAGGACTACAGAAGTATTTTCAGAAATGACATTTGCAGGATGGAACCTTAAGAATCCGCAATATGTTATGCCGCAAAACTGACACTTCACCATCTTGGTGATTGTACCGAAATGGTAGGAAATTAGCATTTCCGGCAAAACCGGAGAAAGGAAATTATGGACAGATTAACAATACCAGATAAGCCGATTGAGGGCGGAATGAGGCGTGCTATGATCGACGCAAGGGCAGTAAGAGAAGAAGCCATGAGGTTATACTGGCGGCTTAAAGCATATGAGGATACCGGACTGGAGCCGGGGGATATGCAAAATCGGTACAAGAAAATGCAGGAGTTGCTGGAGCGCGCTGCGGAAGAAATTGAAAATTGTTATGGCAGAGAAACGGAACTGTCAAAGAATATCCGGAAACACCTGAATTAGGATTTGATGGAGAAATTTTATGAAAACAAGATTTCATATTGATGTTAAGCCAGTAGCTATTTCTTTTTCATGCCCGAACTGCCAAACAGACACAAAAATTGAATGGAAAGAAATTGATGTCCCTACATATTGGGGGGATGACTGGGGTACTGTGGAGTGTCCTGAATGTGGAAAAGAAATTGAACTAGGAGAGTATGACTACGATTAGAAATTAGCATTTAAAAGATAAAAGAAAGGAGTCGGGACTCTGGCCAGGGTAACGATGCATCGGTTCCTATCAAAAAAAGATGAAAGGTCAAATCGATTTATTTGAGAATGAACAGTACAGATATTGGGAGTGTATAGGAAAAAAACAACCAAAAGATATAGAAACTCCTAAATGTATTAAAATTTCGCTATCAGCAAATCATTGTAGCTGGCATTGTCCAACATGCAAAGGTGAAGATGATATTCATGATAAACACAGTAATTTGTTGAATAGGTGTAGTTGGTGTGGAC
>URUZ01000243.1 GCA_900551225.1 uncultured Clostridium sp. | reverse complement strand
ATCCATCCCCGTTCCAAACTTTGAGCCCATTCCCTTGGGCCGTTCCGCCCGCCTCCCATGGCTCTCACGGACGGATGCATCTAAGCACTCCGTCCGCGTAACCTTTCACGCCTAATTCCCTACTTCACCCCATAGATCTCCCCATACTTCTCTTTCAAATACCTTACATAATACTCCGGATTGAAATCCTCGCCAGTAACATCTTTTAAGATCTGCCGGCTATTCTTTAACTTTCCATACTGGTGAATGTTCTCCCTCAGGAATTGGCGGATCACATCCACCTTTCCATCCCTCAGAAGTCCGTCAAAATCCATCTTATCCTTCATATAATAATAGAGCTGTGCTCCGAAGGCACTGCCCAGGGCATAGGACGGAAAGTATCCGAATGATCCCTGGGACCAGTGAATATCCTGGAGGACGCCTTCTGCGGTATTCTCCGGTCGGATTCCCAGATATTCCTCGTACTTATCAGCCCACACCTGGGGCAGATCCTTCACATCCAGCTCCCCGGCCATCAGCTGTCTCTCGATTTCATAGCGAATCAGCACGTGGAGGCTGTAGGTCAGTTCATCCGCTTCGGTGCGGATCAGCCCTAGCTCCACCTTGTTTACCGCCTCCACAAACTGCTCCAGAGACACCTTTCCCAGCTGCTTGGGGAACATTTCCTGCACTTTGCCATATATCGGCTCCCAGAATGCAGGATTCCGGCCGATGATATTTTCAAAGAAACGGGACTGGGACTCGTGCATACCCATACTGGCCCCCTGTCCCACCGGAGTCAGGGTCAGGTCATCCCGGATTCCCAGCTCATAAATGCCGTGGCCGGCCTCATGGATCACGGAGAACAGGGAGCTGTCCACATGATCGGAATAATGGGTGGTGATCCGCACATCCTTATTGTGCAGGTTAGTGGTAAATGGATGGGCGCTCACCGCCAGGACTCCCTTGTCAAACTCAAAGCCCACATACTCTGCCAGGAATTTTGCCAGCTTCTCCTGATCCGGTTCTGGATAATCTCCAGTAAGGAAACCGTCCTCAATCTGTCGGCCCTCTTCCTGTACTTTCTTTAAAAACGGCACCAGTTCTTTCTTCAGCAGACCGAAGAACTGGTCCAGGTTCTCCATATCGAAGCCCTTCTCATAGGTGTCCAGCATTACATCATATAGATTCTGGCCCTTTTTCGCACGGTAGGAGGCAAACTTCTTCTGAAAATCAATTACCTTCTCCAGAGTGGGAGCAAACGCCTCGAAATCTTTGGCTTCCTTGGCTTTGGCCCAGACAGCCGCAGCCTTGGCTACCAGCCTTGCATTGGCCTCGTACTCATCCTGCGGGATGCAGTCCAACTGCTCCAGCTCCTCGGCCAGCTCCCGCACATTGGCTGCCTCCACCTGATCCAGATCCTCTTTCTGGCATTTCTTTATCAGCTTTTTCACCTCATCATCCGTGACTGTCTGGAAATATTCTCCGGATAAGATGCCGATCACATTGGACGTCAGCTCCCCTGCTTCCTTGGGGGCCAGAGTCTCATTGTCCCATTCAAAGAGGGTCATTGCCGTCTTAATAGCCATGGCCCTGTCTAAGTACGTTTTTAACTGTTCATATGCTTTGCTCATAAACTGCTCCTTTCTCTATGCCGCCAAAGGACACTCTTATTCTGAGTGTCCCCGGATCTTTCTTTTCTTATACGGCATTTGACTGCTCTCTAAATAGTAGCACAGCAGAGTGATTTTTTCAGCCATTCTATTTTTTTCAGCCGCTTGGAACGTTGAACCGCGCTCTTTGCGAGCTCTTCACCGCGTACAACATAATCCAGCCGTCCCACATTTCAGCCGCGATGGCTGAGATATAGAACGGCTGGTTGTGCTGGTTACTCATACTCTTCTACGTAATCTTCCTCGTCCTCAATTTCATCCGGATCTCCCCACAGCTCTTTGTAAATCTCATCACAGTCATACTCCGGAGCAAACTTCCGGGCAGCTTCGCAGATCTGTGAGACCTTCTCCAGGTCTTCCTCCAGATCCTCTGCAATCTCTCCGGCGGCCTTTCCTTTGCGCAGTTTCTTGCATACCTGTTCAATCAGTTTTACCTCTGCCCCCTCCTGCCGTCCTTCCAGCCGTCCTTCATGCCGCCCTTCCAACCGCTCCAACGCTTTCTCTTCCCATAACTGCATAAATCTCACCTCAACTTCATCATTGCTTTTAACTGCACACACTCTGTCATGGAGCTTTTTGAGACGCTGGCTTTCGCACTCTGCTGCCTTCTGCCCATCGGATTGTTCCACATATTGCAGAAACTCCAGCAGTTCCCGGGAACATCCGTCTGTTACGGTTCCTTTGGTGTACAGAAACATCCGCACCGCTCCGTCCTCCAGACGCAGAGACGGCACCTCGTCGCACCTCATGCGAAAGGTATACAAACAGCGTTTCCCGCCAAACAGGTCAAAGGGGGCAATGGTAATCAGCCACACATTGTTCAGCTCATTGAAATCCACCACCCCCGGCTCCAGCAGTCCAGCGTCCAGTACCGACTGGTAATATCTGCTTCTCCTGGGCAGGTTCCTGGTATTTTTCCCCTGCATCTCTGAATTATAGATATTCTCCTCTTCATCCTGACCCCATACATCCAAGCGGATTCCACGGAATGTAGGGAGTGTGCGGACTTCCTTTTCGCTCTGCACGCCTGCCTTCAGGCGGATGTCATGGCCCAGTATAATCTCCAGCACTGCCTGATAGGTGCTGGGATCCTCCAACACCTCATTGAAGAGGAACCTGTCCAGTAAATTCAGCTCCTTTAGTGTCTTGCGCCTCCTGCTTCTCTTTTGCATCATCCTATACTTCTCCTCTCATTTTAACATGTAACTTCCTCTTTGTTAAGGTTCTTTGGGAAATCTCCGGCGAAATGCCGATTGGTGCGATATGCACCCCTTGATCTTTCAGATATTATTATCATACTACATGTATGACCCCCACACAAGCCACATTTGTAAACAGTGAAATCCTGCCTCCGCCCATGTTCCGCCACCGTCAAAAAGAGCCGCCCGCCATTCCCACGGCGTGCAGCTCTTTTATTCACCCACTTATAATTATTCCATCTCCAAAAACTCTGCCACATCCTCCACCACAGACTGCGCAATGGCCTGGACCGCCAGGCTGGCGCTGTGGAGGGTGGCGCCCTGGTACTGGCGGATCATGCGCACGTCGTTGGCGCTGTCCCCGATTACCCGGATCTCGTCAAAACCGCCCTCATAGCGGGACAGCCAGTCGATGGCAGCGGATTTGTCCACACCGTGGGCTACGATATCTGCATTGCACACATTTGCGTAAGCGGAAATGCCGGGGAAACGGGCATTCAGATCCCGGCACAGGGCGCCTATCTTCTCCTCCTCGCCAAGCTTCCTGCGGTGGATCTGGACCACCTCGTCCAGGCAGTCCGCTTCCTCCAT
This sequence comes from uncultured Clostridium sp., assembly GCA_900551225.1. Taxonomy (GTDB): domain Bacteria; phylum Bacillota; class Clostridia; order Lachnospirales; family Lachnospiraceae; genus Enterocloster. The sequence continues at coordinate 5,232 of URUZ01000243.1, read as the reverse complement.
GGTAATCTGTCCGTCGCAGGTCTTTTGGGTGGTGGTGCCTGCCTTTGAGAGCACATTCACCTTTTGTTTCCGCATGGAAACACCGCTGCCGTCATCGTCAAATTCATGAAGATAAGCCAGGATCTCTTTCACCGTTTCACGGTCAATGGTCCGGCAGAACAGCTCCCTCCACTCCCGGTCCAGGATCAGCGCGCCGTTGTTGAGAATCAGGGCATCCGGCCTCACCTCATAAGCATCTAGCATAACCCGGATGGAGGACTCATTGCGCCCGGTGGCCAGCACAAACCAGTTCCCGGCCTCCTGCCACGCCCTCAGCGCCTTTAGATTGCGCTCACTGATGCTGCTGTCCACGTACAGGGTCCTGTCAAAATCACTTACCGCACACTTCATGCTCTCAGCTCCTCTCCGCGGCAGAACACGCCCACCAGGTTCAAATCCTGATCCACAATGGTGAGATCAGCATCCTTGCCTGCCGCAATGCTGCCTTTTCTCTGATCCACATGAATGTACCTGGCCGGATTTAAGCTGGTCATCCGCATAATGTCATGCCAGCCCACCTTGGTGTGTTTCGCCATATTCTGAATGGATTTTGCGTAGCTTAACTCAATCTCCTTCACAGCCTCATAGTCGCGGGGATTGATCCACTCCTGCCTGCCGTCGTAATGGTCGATGCGCATCTGCTCCCCGTCCTTCACGAATTTCATCTTTCTCACATAATGGTCGAATTCCGTCTGGGTCTGGGCCAGGCCGCTGCAGTCGGTGGTCATGATGATCCGGCCGCTGCCCTTAATACGGTATGCAATGTCAAATGCTTCATGAGCCACTGTCATCCCGGTCTGCTTGGCAAACTCGCACATCATATCGTCAAAATACAGCGCCGCCCCGGCAACTCCCAGCTCCCGGTGATGAAACCCACGCATCCCGCTGAAGGTGTGGGTAAAACCGCCGATCCCAGCGTCCTTCACAGCCTTAATCTGCTCAAATGTAGCCGCACTGTGACCGATGGCCGTCTGTATTCCCTTATTTTTACAAAACTCCAGCACTTCCCTGGTCCCATCCTGTTCCACAGCAATGGTCATATGGCGGCACAGCTCCTTGTGGCGGAAGCTGCCGTACAGGTCCTCCATGGCTTCAAGGCTCGGCCTGATGCAACACTCCTCCCGCTGCATCCCCCGATACTGTGGATTGATAAACGGGCCTTCAAGGTGGACACCCAGCAGCTCCGCCCCCGGATAGTCCGCCTCATAGGCCTCATCGGCCGCGGCAATGCACCGCTTGATCTCCGGTATGGTGTCCGCGCCGGAGGTAGCCAGATATGATGTGACCCCTGCGTAAGGCAGGGTACGGCACATCTCCTTCACCGCCCCGGCGCTCTTTTCAAACCAGAAGGAGCCGGTCGCCCATCCATGAATATGGATATCTATAAAACCAGGCAGGATCACACAGTCCCTATAATCCAGGCAGGGGCCGTCCCACTCACTGTGCAGGGCCTTTATTTTTCCGTCTTCCAGTTCCAGATATCCGGCGAACTCTTCCTGTTCCAGTATGATGTGTTTCGAGTATAGAATCATGTTTCCCCCTTATGCGCTGCTCATTTTAAAGTCCAATAATCCTTGTTAGCCTCCATCAGGTCATCCAGCACGGCCTTGGCCTTGGACGGGTCCACAACGGTGCGGTTCAGTGTCAGGGCCATCAGCGCCTTGGTGTAGTCCTGCTCCATAAATGCCTCCACGGTCAGCAGCTCATAGGCGTATTGCCCTTCCATCAGCCCTTTGTAGTAAGGTTTGATGCTGCCGAAGTGGTAGCCCTTTGCCCCGTCCTTACCGATGGTTCCCGCCACCTCCACAATCGCGTCCGGCTCAAAGTTGTCAATGATTCCCTCATTGCGCACCAGCACAATAAACTCATTGTTCAAGTCATAGGCAATGGACTCCGCCACCTCCACCATCAGATTGCCGAACACGCTGTTGGTCAGCATTTCCACCTCATCCATGCTGTCCTTGCCGACGGCCCTTGCGCAGTGCTCGAATACCTCCCGTTCTCTGGAGTCCCTGGATTCGTCCGCCCGGGTGTATTCCGGGTCGCTCTCCGCCACAATCTCCTCCGGGAACATGTAATACTGAAGATAGGTGGTGGGGATATACTCATCCATAAACTTCATATACTGATTCACCCGCACATAGGTATCCAGCCAGGACTTAGAACGCTGCTCCGCGTTAAAGGGCTTGAAATCGTGGTCTCTCAGATAAGTCCTAAGGGTATCAAAATGGTCATTGCCCTGGGTATCCCTCATCTGCGTAAACCAGCCGAAATGGTTCAGTCCGAAGTACCGGGCGCGCAGGGTCTCCTGGGGCACGCCCAGGATCTTGGCATAGCTTTTCATCAGGGAGAAGGGCTGGTCGCAGAGATTTAAGATACGCTTGTCGTCCGGGAACATTTTATCCAGGCCCAGGGCAACAATCGCCGCGGGATTGGTGTAGTTTAAGATCCAGGTATCCTTTGAGTAGGAACGGACCTTCTCCACCATGTGCTTCATGGCTCCCAGGGAACGCATACCGTAGGCGAATCCGCCCGGTCCGCAGGTCTCCTGGCCCACCAGCCCATGGCGAAGAGGAATCTTCTCATCCAGGGAGCGCATCTCAGTCTTCCCCACCCGCATCTGGCAGAAGATAAAGTCCGTATCCCTGTACGCCTCATCCTCATCGGTGGTAAATACCACCTGGCATTCCGGATAAAGGCATTTCAGTACCAGACGGTTGTAGTCCTCCATCAGGCCCATTCGCTCCCTGTCAATATCATAAAATATAATCCTAGACAGCGGGAAACGCTCCTTGTAGTTGACCAGTGTGCCCACCAGGGCCGGCACGCGGCCGCTCCCTGCTCCTGCAATTGTGATAATATGCGATTTTCTCATCTTGTTCTCCTTTTTGCCATTGCTTATGCCTTCCGCGAAAGGCGTAGAAGCGGTGGACCCCACGCTCCGCGAGCGCTTCACCGCGTACATGAAAAGCCCGCTTCCGGCATAAACCGGAAGCAGGCCACATATTTCAATACTCCCTTATTTGCCGGTTCAGAATTTCAGTATATCTTCCTCTCCCCTTGTAATCATAGCACCGCATTTCTGCAGTGTAAATGTCTCCCCATTTACGAAAATCACAGGAGAGATCAGGGATTTACCGCTGTTCCTCACCAGATCCAGATCCACTGTCACCAGGGTCTGGCCCATTTTCACCCGGTCCCCTGCCTGGACCTTCACATCAAAGCCCTGGCCCTGAAGTTCCACCGTGTCCATGCCGATATGGATCAGGCATTCCAGGCCATCGGCACGCTTCAGCCCATATGCATGGCCGGTGGGAAATGCCGCTGTCACCTCCCCGTCAAAGGGAGCCGCCACCTGGCCGTCGGTCAGATCCACCGCGAATCCGTCCCCCAGCATCTTAGATGAAAACACCTCATCGGGCACTTCTGTGACCGCCAACATTTTACCACCCATAGGCGATACAAAATCTGCCTTCTTGCGTCCGAATAATCCCATTTATGCATTCTCCTCCAGTTCTTTCTTTATCTTGGCGGCCCTGCCCCGCGCCTTGTCCGCCATCTCCCTGGCGATCACATCGCAGATTCCCGTGTAGCTGGCCGGGTCGATCATGGCCTTTAACTCCTCATCCGTGAACATAGCGGTCAGCGTCTCGTCCTCCCGCAGCACGGTCAGGTAGTCCTTGCCCTCCAGCTCCACCTTCATGGCCTTGTCGTACATCAGCTCGTGGGCTTTATCCTTGCCGATTCTGGCAGCCACGTTCATCATCACGTACTCACTGTTGTCCAGTCCCTTGTTGAGATTTACATTTGTTAACATCCGCTCCCTGTTGACATGAAGGGTGCGGGCCAGCTCTTCACCTCGGATCAGCACCTCGGTGGCCAGCTCCAGCCCCTCCTCCATCAGCCCGTCAAAGAGCATGTAGGAGCTGCTGTCCCCCTCGAACATGCGCACCGCTGAGTAAAGGCCTGTGGTGGAGAGGGAGTAGAGCTTCTGGGAATTGGCGATAATCCCCTTGGCCAGCTTTGGGTTGATCTTCTGGGGCATGGTGGAGCTTCCGATAGTTCCCGGGGTGAAGGACTCACTGACCTCAGCGAACTCCTCAACTCCTGTGTAGTAAACCTCCTCTGCCATCTTGTGCAGGGTGTTGCAGATCAGGGACAGGTTCATCAGGTATTCCACCTTCATCTGGCTCATGTTGCGGCTGGGCACATCCATGGGAACCATGCCCAGCTTTTCGGCTACCCGGTTCTGGACGCTTCGGCCCACCAGGCCGGTGGCGTTAAAACCGCCCACCGCGCCGCCCATCATAGCTACAAACACGCGCTTCTCACATTCTTCTAAACGTTCCAGGCTGCTTAGCAGCTCGCTGATCCATACCGACACCTTGTAACCGTAGGTGATGGGTATGGCGTGCTTGCCGTGGGTCCTTCCGGCCATCACCGCCTCGGCATTTTCCTCTGCCAACGCCCCAAGGCTTGCCAGAATGTCAGCCAGGAAGCTCTTAAACACGTTGTTTACCTGCCTTGTGATGTACAGCTGGGAAGTCTGCTGGATGTTCTGGGTGGTTACGCCGTAGTGGACATATTTTCCGCCCTCCGGTCTGCAGGCCTTCACCAGAACCTTGACAAATGGCACAAATCCATGGCCCACCCTGGCCTTAATGCGGTCCATCTCTTCCAGATCCAGCTCCTCGAAGCGGACGGCCCCAATATCTCCGGCCGCTTCCATGGGAATGAATCCCTCCTCTGCCTGGGCCATGGCCAGCGCAGACTCAACCTTCAGCCACGTCCTGTACTTGTTGGTCTCACTTAACAGCTGTTTGATCCCCCGGTCATCCAGTTTACTTTTAGAGTCATATAAAGCTCGCATAGTTCACCTCTTACTTTTTCAATGCGTCATCCACTGCGTGGCGGACAAATTCTACATGGGGTCCGAATACAACGTGAATGTGGTTGGTGGATGGGAAGAAAATGCCTGCACAGCCTGAATCCTTGATCTTCGCCTGGTCCACCTTGGCCGGGTCTTTTAAATCAACCCTCAGACGGGAAATGCAGTTTTCCACACTTGTCATATTGTCCTTGCCGCCCAGGCCCTCGATCACGATTGCAGCGATAGCCGGCCAGTTCTTCTCCTTCAGCAGCACACTGGCGGATTCTTCCACCTCGAAGGGCTCACGTCCCGGTGTTTCCAGA
>URUZ01000242.1 GCA_900551225.1 uncultured Clostridium sp. | reverse complement strand
CGCGTACCCCCCATCCACGCTACCCCCTACACGCAACCGGCTTCTTAGGACACCTAGGCTTCACCGCCCCAGCCCGAACCACCGCCTCCTCATCGCACGCACTCAGACAAGCACCGCACTGGGTACATTCCTCCTGATCAATCACATGGACAAACCGTTTCTTTCCGAGAATCGCATCCTCACCGCACTCATCCATACAATCCCCGCACCCAGTGCATTTATCTGCCAGAATATGAAAGGTCATAAATTTCCTGCACACACCGGCCTTGCATCCCTTTTTACCAATATGTTCCTCAAAATCCGCCCGGCATCTATCGATTGCCTCCAGCACCGCACTGGCAATCTCCGTTCCGACCTCACAGAGGGACTGGCCCTCCATCATTTCACAGAGGTCCTTCATCAGCATTAAGTCTCCGCTGCGCCCCTTTTTCTCCGTAATATCGCTGAGGATCATCTCCAGCTGCGTGATCCCTTCATACCCAAAGACACATTTCCCGCACTCCTGACACTCATTTACCCGAACTTCCTTCAGAAGGATATCTACGATACATTCCGTATTTTTTAAATTCCGAATCTGTTCCAACGTACTCATACCACAGACACCCCCTTAATATTCATTCCAAAGCTTTGTTCTGGTCAACCGGAGCCTCAAATCACATTGCAGGCAGCGCCCCGCCTCACACTCAGCCTGTTCACAAGTGAGCGGCTGCTCCACCTGCGTAAAGCCCTGCACTCTCCGCTCCGGCAATACAGTCCGCGGCTCCACACGCTGCTGGTCCGCAAAACCCTCCACACGTCCAATATACGCAGGCGGAATCTCCTCCTCCAGAAGGGTCTCGCTGATATCGCCGTCCCCGCCCAGATACAGATCCATCTGCTCAGCCGCCCTGCGCCCCGCTGCAATGGCCGCAATCACGGACTGTGTTCCCGTCACCACGTCACCGGCAGCATACACACCTTTCAGGCTGGTCTGAAGCCTTTGGTCCGCCTGAATATAAGGGCCGTGGGTCAGCTCCAGGCCCATGCCTTCGGTGCCTTCAGGCTTCTGCCCCACTGCAAAGATCACATGATCTACAGGGATCACATGATTGCTCCCCTCTTCCAGCTCAATTACTGCTTTCCTGTTCTCGTCAAAATAAAACCGTTTTACCTTCTGAAGCTCCACGCCCTCCACCTGTTCTGTCCCGGTGATGCGCAGGAATGAGTGGGCTGCGTGGAGGATGATTCCCTCCTCCGCGCCCTCTGCGATTTCCCCGGCGGTGGCTGTCATCTGCTGTTCATTTTCCAGGCAGGCGATATGTACCTCCTCTGCGCCCAGGCGGACTGCCGTCCTGGCGCAGTCGTAGGCCACATTCCCGCCGCCCAGCACCATGACGCGCCGCCCCAGGGGAAGCGGTTCCCCGGATCTGGCCTGTTTTAAGAAATCCGTGTTGACATACACCTGGGGCAGATCATTCCCCTCCATGGGAAGCCTGGTTCCCCTGTGGGTTCCCACGGACACCAGCACGGTATCAAAGCCCTGTTCTAAGAGCAGGCCCGGAGCCTCCGGCGTGGTACTTGTCTTTAATGTTATTCCCGCCTCCAGAATAGTCCGTATCTCCCGGTCCAGCAGTTCATCAGGCAGGCGGTACGCAGGAATGCCATAACGGCACTGTCCCCCCGCCTTATCATTTTTCTCAAAGACGGTGACTTCATGGCCCTTCTTCGCCAGATAGTATGCAGCGGTCAGCCCAGCCGGTCCGGCTCCGATCACAGCCGCCTTCTTCCCGGTGGCAGGCTCCCTGCGGACACGTTCTCTCCAGACGCCGCTCTCATTCACAGCCGCCGCCCGTTTCAGCCCGCACACAGAAACAGGCGCGCCCAGTTCATTTCTCTTGCACTCGCTCTCACAGGCATGGCTGCAGATGCTTCCCAGGGTCTCGGGAAAAGGCACCTTCTCCCGGATAACCGCTGCCGCCTTGTGGAAATCTCCTTCTTTAATATAGCGGATATATCTGGGGATATCGATATGGGCGGGACAGGCGCTTTTACAGGGCACAATATTCTCTGCGTAGGGCCGGTCCTCCTTCATGATCCTGACCTGGTCCATAATGGAGCCGGTGGGACAGACCTCAATGCACGCCCCGCAGAAACGGCAGCCTGCCTCCTTCAGCGTCTTACCCTCTGGAATACCTGCCCGGACGCCTGCGTCCGACTTAATATAATCCAGCACCTTGACTCCCCGCAGATCCTGGCAGGCGCGGATGCAGCGTCCACAGCGGACACATCTGGTAAACAGATGGGAAATCAACGGATTGCTGTGGTCATTTGCCACGCTTCTGGATTTCTTTCTCCAGCGCTCCGGGCTGACGCCCATGTACTGGTACATGGACTGCAGCTCGCATCTGCCGTACTTGGGACACCCTGTGCAGTCCGCCGGGTGGGTGGCCAGAATCAGCTCCATGGCCATCCTTCTCACCTTCTCGGCACCGGCTCCGCCCACAGTGACCTTCATGCCGGGCTCCGCCATGGTTTTACAGGCCGGTACAGCCCCCTCCACGCCCTCGATCTCCACCGCGCACAGGCGGCAGCCGCCCTTTGCTTCCAGATCCGGGTGGCTGCAGAGATGGGGGATAAAAACGCCGGCTCCCAGGGCAGCCTCCAGAACAGACTGCCCGTCTCTGGCTGTTATCTCATTTCCATCGATTGTAATGGTCATTGTTTCACTCCTGTCCTGACATGAATCTTAATATTCAAAGTCATCCAGCTCTGCCGCCGCATTTTCACCGGCAATGCGCCCGCTGTTCAGGCAGAATCCCATGGTGTTGCCCGAAAGGATAAATGGGTAGCTGTCCCCGAAAATGTTGCAAGCGTCGGTTCCCACACAGTACAGGCCGGGAATCACCCTTGCCTCCTGGGTCATGGCCTGGGTCTTATGGTTGATCTTGACGCCGCCCAGGGAGCCGTATGCGCCTACATTCTGACGGCAGCAGTAAAAGGGCGCTTTCGCGATGGGCTGCATGTAATGCCTGTCTTTCTCAAAAAGCTCGTCGAATCCGGCCTCGCACATCTCGTTATACTCTTCGATCTGAGCGGCCAGCCCCTCGGGATCGATCCCCGCTTTTTCAGCCAGCTCCTCTATGGTGTCAGCCTGTGCGATAGGCTCATAGCCCTCCGCCAGGTCCCTCTCCCACTGCTCATCAAAGTGGTCGTACAGATCGTGGGGGTGTACGTGGGATACAATGTCCGGGCCTCTCTTTTTGTACTTTTTCAGCAGCTTGCTGTCAAAGATGGAGTAGGCCACGCTGCCCGGCTGCACTGTGATTGCATTTCCCGTAAATGTTGTATTGCCGATCTGGTCCTCCGGCATAAACCTCTGTCCGTTCCTGTTCACCCACAGGCAGGGCTGGCGGAATGCGCCGTCCAGAATGAAATGGTTCATGTTGTCGGGAAGCTGGTACATCAGCTCCATTCCGCAAGGCTCTTTGCCTGCGCCTGCCTCCCACGCCATCTTCAGGCCGTCCCCCTTCATGCCGGGAATGGCAAAGTTGAAAATGGTTTTGCCGAACTCATAACCCGTCTCATCCTTAATCATGGCCGGGTTATCGCCGAAGCCGCCTGTGGCGAGAATCACTGATTTTGCCCTTGCCTCGATCTCCTCCCCGTCTTTGTCCCTGGCCAGAACACCCGCCGCGCGGCCGTTCTCCATAAGGACCTTATAAACAGGTGTCTCCATCAGGAACTCCACGCCCAGCTCCCTGGCCCGCTCGGTCATCTTCTTCGTCATGGCAGTGGCCGCCCGGGGGCCTGGAATGCCGCCGCCCTCAGGCTTGCACACATGCCATGTGAACTCGCCGTCGGAATATGCCCTGGTATCCTCCGGCGCGCTGAACGCCCTCTGCACCCCTGCAAATTCCACGCCCATATCCATCAGCCAGTCAATGGTCTCCCCTGATTTGAAATAATAGTCCCGGACCATCCGCGCATCCACCCTGTAGTGGGTGAAATACATGTGCTTGCGGAACGCCTCGCCCGGCGTCAGGGAAATCATGTGGTCCCGCTGAATCCTGGAACCCACGCCCAGGGGCCCCATGCCCATATTGGCCGCGCCGCCTGTGGTGTTGGACTTTTCAAATATCAGCACCCCGGCTCCGTTTTCCGCTGCCGCTATACCTGCCGCAAGGCCGGAAAGCCCGGCAGCCACCACAATAACATCTGTCTCCATCTTCTTCATGATTGTTCCTCCATTTTCTTGTAGTTGTATTTTATTCCTGACCGGTAATGGCCTTAAAAGCCTTTTCTTTTCCAAATACCGCTGAGCAGATCCCCATACCCGACATCACCAGCACTACGCTGAGCAGAATCCCGTACAGGAAAAATCCGATCAGGTGTACCGGCGTCAGGTCAACGCCCAGCATAAATACGAAAAAGGTGGTGCACATGCCAAGGAACAGGCAGGGTATGTTTCCAAAGATTGTTTTTGCCAGAAATCCTTCATGGATTGTAAGTACCAGGAAAATGATGATGATTGTGGGCACAACATTTACCACCATTTCCGATGCAAAGGCTGCGAATACCCCCTGCACCATCCCATTCACAAATGCCCATAAAACCCCGCAGATATAGCAGACCACCATGCTGGGAATCTTTTTAAAATCAGCTCCCAATGCAAAAAATAACAGCAATGGGAAAAACAACATCCAGATATACTGCCCAAAGCCGGCTGCGGCAAAGACCTGCATAAGGACTGTCAGCACCACCGCGCCCGTTAAGCTCTGCACCATTTTTATCTTCATTCTCTCACTCATATATTTCCCCCTGTCCGCCGCCCATATAAATCATGCGGCCTATTATACAATGTCAATAGCTGCCTCGTATCCGCCGTGGACGGCATCCCCCACTTTTCCGGCTCTGCCGCAGTCTCCCACAACATAGGTCTTAATATCCCCGGCCATCTTCCGAATCTCTTCCACCGCCTCCTGGTCAGCCTTCATGCCCATGGAATATACACAGGAATCCGCCGGAATCAGCTGTACCCGGCCCTCCGTCTCCGCCAGAATCCCTTCGTCTGTAAACTCCAGCACCTTTGTATTTAACATCTGCTTCAGACCACGTTTATCCATCTCATCCAGAAGCGCATTGCGGTAATATCCAAATGTCTCAAAAGCCATCATGTTCTGCATCTCGACCACAGTCACCTCATGGCCATGGTTGGCCAGGTGCAGGCCCACTTCACATCCCACCAGGCCGCCGCCTGCAAGGACCACACGTTTTCCCAGCCGGTCTATGTTGTGATAGGCCTCCAATGCGTTCATGGCCTTATGGATGCCCTTGATGGGCGGTTTGGCCGGATGGGCTCCTACCGCTATGATCACGGCGTCCGGTTTTAAGGCTTCAATGATTTCCCTGGTACAGGCTGTGTTCATGCGGATCTCTGCCCCGCTCTCTTTTGCCTCACGGATCAGAAGATTTTTAAAGTTTCTGAGATCTGTTTTGTCCTCGTCATGGTCCGTGAAATTGATCACGCCGCCAAGCTCCCCGGTCTTTTCTAACAGAGTTACCCTGTGACCGCGCTTCACCGCGGTAATGGCCGCCTGAAGGCCGCCCACGCCGCCGCCTGCCACCAGCACCTTTTTACTTTCCCTGGGATACGGATGGCGGTCCTCATACCAGCCAAACCCGGAATTGGGGTTAATTGCACAGCGCCCCATGGATGCCGGGCTGTAGATCCGGCCAACCTCCTCTTTTGAAAGCCCCTTTTCCCACAGCGGCACATCTGTCCTGTGCTCGCAGAAGCCGGGATAACAGGAGAAGCATCTGACACACTTGCGTATATCCTCCTCTCTTCCGGAAAATGCCTTGTTGGGGAATTCCGGGTCTGCAAAACCCTGGCGTCCCAGCTCAATAAAATCTGCCTTTCCCTCTGCAATCACCTGGTCAGCAAAGGCCGGATCATTGATTCCGCCGATCACAGCCACCTTGGACTTTGTGACCGCTGCCTTGACTTTAGCCCCATGCTCCACATTGACTCCGTGCCTGTCAAAGAAATCTGAAAATGTCTGGGTCTGGTTGCCCGCCCATTTCAGGCCGTTGGAAACGTGGATGATATCAGCCATTCCGTCGATCTCTTTACAGAATGCCACCATATCGTCGATTTTCATTCCGTTCTCCACGCCATCCTCCGCCGACATGCGAAACTCCAGAATCATGTCTTCACCGATGCCGTCCCGGACGGCTTCCAGGATCATCTTGGGGAATCTGGCCCGGTTCTCCACGGTGCCGCCAAACTCATCTGTCCGGTGGTTGGTCCAGGGTGATACAAACTGCTGAATATTAAACCCATGTCCGCCGTGGAGCAGCACGCCGTCAAACCCGCAGGCCTTTGCAAACCTGGCGATTTTGCGGTAATCATTGCAGATCTTCTCCATCATCCCCAGATTCAGCGCATACACCTGTACGCCGTCCTCCCGCACATAGGCATCCGGCCCCCAGGGAACATAGGGGGCTTTTGTCTCAGCCACAGCACCCTCATGAGAGAATTCAAGATAGGCAAGAGCGCCGTGCTTTTTAATCCGGTCCGCATATTCCTTTACCTTCTTAAAGTCCTCCCCCTCATAATCATCCATGTCAATCCCGCGCTCCATAAACAGTGTGGTTCCCTCTTCGTTATTAACGGGAAGCTCTCCTGTTGACACGGCCGCAAATCCGCCTTTTGCCCGGTTCTCCACCATCCGGTATACATTTTCAGCAATCTCCGGCAGAAAAAATACAGAATGGGCAAACAGGGTGGGCGCTGCGATCAGACGGTTTTTGTAGACCTTCCCCCGAATTGTCATAGGGCTTTCCAGATGTTTGAATTTACTCATGATCTCTCCTTCTCCTCAGAATCCGTGATTCTTTTTATCTTTCATCTGATTCAAATTATAATGAATTGACAATCCCTTAACATCATGCCTGCCCCTTATATTTCCGGGAAATAGTCTTTAATTTTTGTGCCGAAACACAAAGGGCTGTGTCAGACCCCTTTAAACTGCTTATTTTTGTATTTCTGCAGTTTCTCCTGCACGGTTTTCAGGTTCTCAGGGTCTGCATAGAAGCCTCCTTCTGTGTGCCCGATCTCCTCCAGATGTCTGGCTCTCCCCGTGACGGTTGTGCGGTCCTTCAGATATCCGTCCTTCTGGATGATGAATTTCCATTTCCCATTCTCTGCCTGTTTAAGGCTGCCGCCTGCGCCGCAGACCTGACATTCCACGGGGTAATGCAGCCCGTCCCACTGAGGTTCCCCCAGCACCAGGGCGTTGGAGTGGCAGTTGGGACACCAGCCCATATCCTCATCCCCCAGCCATTTCCGCTCCGGAGCCGGCGTGTTGACGGCTGTCATAATGTTCTCACCCATTTTAGCCGCCCGGGCCATCAGTTCATCGTCCAGCAGGCACTGGGCCCTGCCCGGAACCCTGGCGGCCAGAATCATATCCACCACCTGCAAATCCGTGGTAAACATGGTGGCCTGCATGGCTTCAAGGGCCATGGACTGCCACGCCCTGGTGGAGCCTCCGGCGCAGATCAGCCCTGCCACCCTGTCCTTGTGCTCAATGGCGCCGATGGTCTCCAGAAATGCCGTCTCATAGCTGAGGCTCCTCTGGGCAAATAACAGATACTCCGCGTTGGGCATCAGGTCATAGGTGGGCGCTGAAAATATCACCGCATCCTGCGCCAGCATAACCTCCATGATCTTCTTTTTATCATCCTTCTCATCCAGCACGCAGCCCACGTGTTTGCCCTGGGCCATGCCCCTTGTGCAGGACGTACATCCCGTGCAGCTCTCAATGTGATAATCCTTCAGATTGATCATCGTCACCTCTGCGCCGGCCTCCTCACAGTACATCAGCGCTTCCTTTAACAGGATCTCGCTGTTGCTGTCCTTTCTTCCTGCCGTGATCCCCATTACCTTTACCGCCATGTCTCTTCCTCCTGTTGTCTGAATCATATTTTAAATTGGATTTGCCTTGTATCCGCAAATCTGCTATACTTTACCTTAAATATATCAGTTATTTTTTTAACAAGCACCAGTTCTAAGTCGGATATCATCGGCAGTGAACCGCTGTTTTTCAGACATTTGTCTGAAGGGAGGCTATACATGGCATACTTAAGAAATATTGTCCAGCACCTGGAGAACAGGTTTAATATCAAAATACAGGGGCAATTCAATGCCCGGACCGAAGTCGAAGGCACCCGTTTTCTGACCGAGGCTTCGGATAAAACGCCGGAGCATGCGGATAAGCTGTTGTATATCATGTACTCCCAGCCGCCACTGCCTCAGGCAGCAGAGCCACCGTCCCAGGCAGCAGCGCCACCGTCCCAGGCAGCAGCACCACCGTCTCAGGCAGCAGCACCACCGTCACAGGCAGCAGCACCGCGGACCGGGCTGCCTGCGGTCTGCCCGCAGAACCTTCTGATGATCGGCCCGTATGAACCGCTGCCAGTTCTGCCTGTCCCTCATTATCTGTGGATTCAGGAACCCCTGGACATTGCAGAGGTATTCAATGCGGTTCAGGAAGTCATATTCCAGCACTCCCTGCTGAAGCAGAAGCGGGAGGAATTATTCCAGTCCCTGCACAGCGACAATGGGATCGCAGGTATGGCCAATGTGGCCCACACCTTTCTCGGCAACCCGGTTACTGTCTGCGATACCAGCTTCTCGGTGA
>URUZ01000241.1 GCA_900551225.1 uncultured Clostridium sp. | reverse complement strand
ACACTACAAAAACCAAAATATCAGAAGTAAAACAAAATAAAATATTGACGAATAAAATAAAAAACAATATAATAAACGTATAAACATAGAGTCGATGCGAAAGAATAAACAATCAAGTATCAAAGAAAGCAGAGGTGGAGGGGATAAATGATGACTATACGCGGAGTCAAGTATATGTCTGATCTTGAGGCCAGGAAAGCCATTCTGGATGTGGGAAAACGCATGTACAGCAAGAGCTTTGTGGCGTCCAATGATGGTAATATCAGTGTAAAGACAGGGCCGGACACTATCTGGACCACACCCACAGGCGTGTCCAAGGGCTTTATGACCCAGGACATGCTGGTGAAGATGGATCTGGATGGAAAGGTGCTGGCGGGGAAGCTGAAGCCGTCCTCAGAGATCAAGATGCACCTTCGGGGGGACAAGGAGAATTCTGATGTGCAGGCAGTGACCCATGCCCATCCGCCGGTGGCGACCTGTTTTGCCATAGCGGGAAGGCCTCTTGACGCGGCCATACTGACTGAGGCCATCCTGAGCCTGGGCACCATCCCGGTGGCCAGATACGCCACGCCGGGCACAGAGGAGGTGCCGGATTCCATCGCGCCCTTTGTGAACCAGTACAATGGCGTGCTGCTGGCAAACCATGGGGCCCTGACCTGGGGAGACAGCATTTACCAGGCATTTTACAGGCTGGAATCAGTGGAGTATTACGCCACGATCCTGATGTACACGGAGAATATCATCGGACATCAGAACCACCTGACCTGCGAACAGGTGGACCGCCTGCTGGAGATTCGGAAAAATATGGGAATAACCGGCGGAGGAGTTCCGCCCTGCATGGCAGGCGTCCGGCTGACAGGCGGATGTTCCGGCTGCGGAATGGATTATGGGGAGCATGGGCATGAGGCAGGCTGTGGGACAGATGGAGGGAACAGCAGACCGGCCGGAGACGGCTGCAGGTGAAAGACATAGAAACTTGAAAGGAACGCTGGCGGACAGCGTTCCTTTTTGCTGGGATGCTCGGTCTCATCTAACTTTTTTGCAATAACAGACCCTTCGGTGCATATCATATATTAATGTGACCATGGCCACCGGAATGAAGGGATGTGAGGCAGAATGAGACAAGGGGGACTGGCACGGCGGCTCAGGTGGTTTGTGGCGGGAACCGGGCTGGTCCTGGTTCTGCTGCTGGCGGGAAAGACCATCGGTCAGGCGGCCGGATCAGTGGATGAGGCACGCTGCCGTGAGGCGGTGGCTGCAGGCGGACGATGGCTGGTGGATTACATATGGCAGCAGACACATCCCGGCACCAGAGCGGCCAGCCGCCGGACCCGGGGCGGATATCCGGGCAGTGACCCTGATCCGGCTTACCGCCAGTACGAGGCGGTGAAAACATTTTACCAGGAACATGAATATCTGGCCTGGTATGGAAATGAGGAAACAGGGGAGACTAAGGCTGTAGGCGGCGGGGCGGAGGCAGCAGCCGGCCCAGACAGCCCGGGAAACGGCCAGGACAGCGCCGCAGGCGGCTCCGGCCAGGAAGGCGGGGCGGCTGAGTCCGGGGACATCAATGGATTTCCGGCCACAGCGCCGGCAGGGGCCGCTCTTGTGGGCACTACCACCCGCCAGATTCTGGGCAAGACCTTTCAGAAGGAACAGCTGGCTGACTATGATTTCCTGATGAAGCATTTCTACAGCGTACATACCTCCACAACAGCCAGCCGGGACCTCATGAGCGCACAGCAGCTGCTGGAAGAGGATCTCTCCATAGACAAGAACGCAGAGGGGCCTCAGATCCTGATCTATCACACCCACTCCCAGGAAGCCTTCAAGGATTCCGGCCCCGGCCAGACGGTGGTGGGAATCGGCAATTACCTGACGGAGCTGCTGACGGCCAAGGGCTATTCCGTGCTCCACGACACATCGGTCTATGACTTAGTGGATGGGAAACTGGACCGCAGCAAAGCCTATACCTATGCCTATGACGGCATCACCAAGATCCTGGAGGAGAATCCGTCCATCCAGGTGGTGCTGGACGTCCACCGGGACGGCGTTGCCGAGGATCTGCATCTCTCCACACAGGTGGATGGGAAGGAGACCGCTCAGATCATGTTTTTCAACGGCATGAGCCAGACGCCGGAAGGACCCATTGAGTATCTGAAGAATCCGTACCGCCAGCAGAACCTGGCCTTCAGCTTCCAGATGCAGCTGGACGCCAACGCCTATTATCCGGGCTTTACCAGGAAGATTTATCTGAAGGGCCTGCGCTACAACCTGCACCTGCGTCCCCGCTCCTCGCTGATCGAGGTGGGAGCCCAGACCAACACCTACCAGGAGGCCTTAAACGCCATGGAACCTCTGGCAGAACTTTTGGATATGGTGTTGCAACAAAGATGAAAAAATGGTATTATTCAATAATCGGAAAGCGGTGCGAACAGGCGCCGCTTCCAAAGCTGAATTTTTTTAAACACACCAGGAAAGAGGACAAACCATGCCATCAGCTGACCAGAGCAGAATTCGTAACTTTTGTATTATCGCCCATATCGACCACGGCAAATCTACCCTGGCGGACCGGATCATTGAGAAGACCGGGCTGCTGACCAGCCGTGAAATGCAGGATCAGATCCTGGACAATATGGACCTGGAGCGCGAGCGGGGAATCACCATTAAATCCCAGGCAGTGCGCACCGTATATCAGGCCAAAGACGGCATCGAATACATTTTCAATCTGATTGACACCCCCGGACACGTGGACTTCAACTATGAGGTATCCCGCAGCCTGGCAGCCTGCGACGGCGCCGTGCTGGTGGTGGACGCCTCCCAGGGCATCGAGGCCCAGACTCTGGCCAATGTATACCTGGCCCTGGATCACAACCTGGACGTATTTCCTGTGATCAACAAGGTGGATCTTCCCAGTGCTGAGCCGGACCGTGTGGCTGCGGAGATCGAGGACGTGATCGGACTGGACGCCAGCGATGCCCCCAGGGTTTCAGCCAAAACGGGACTCAACGTGGAGGCGGTTCTGGAAGCGATTGTGGAGAAGATCCCGGCTCCGGGCGGTGATCCTGAGGCCCCTCTCCAGGCTCTGATCTTTGACTCTGTGTACGACTCCTACAAAGGGGTTATCATATTCTGCCGCATGATGGAGGGGACTGTGAAAAAGGGGACCCCCATCCGTATGATGGCCACAGGCGCTGAGGCCGACATTGTGGAGGTGGGGTATTTCGGCGCGGGCCAGTTCATCCCCTGCGAGGAGCTGTCCGCGGGAATGGTGGGCTATATGACCGCCAGCATTAAGAACGTGCGGGACACCCGGGTGGGCGATACTGTCACCAACAGGGACAACCCCTGTGCAAGCCCCCTTCCCGGCTATAAGAAAGTGACGCCCATGGTATACTGCGGCCTTTACCCTGCCGACGGAGCCAAATACAATGACCTGAGGGATGCCCTGGAGAAGCTTCAGCTCAACGATGCCTCCCTGTTCTATGAACCTGAGACTTCCATTGCCCTGGGCTTTGGATTCCGCTGCGGCTTTTTGGGGCTGCTGCATCTGGAGATCATTCAGGAGCGCCTTGAGCGGGAATATAATCTGGACCTTGTCACCACGGCCCCGGGTGTTGTGTACCGCGTATACAAGAGCAATGGGGAAATGATGGAGCTGACCAATCCGTCCAACTTGCCGGACCCCACGGAGATCGACTACATGGAGGAACCCATTGTCAGCGCGGAGATCATGGTGACCACTGAGTTTGTGGGCCAGATTATGACCCTGTGCCAGGAACGCCGGGGTGTGTACCTGGGCATGGAGTATATTGAGACCACCAGGGCGCTGCTGAGATACGAACTGCCGTTAAATGAGATCATCTACGACTTTTTCGATGCCCTGAAGTCCCGTTCCAGGGGCTACGCGTCATTTGACTATGAGCTGAAGGGCTATGAGCGCTCCGAACTGGTGAAGCTGGACATCCTGGTGAACAGGGAGGACGTGGATGCGCTGTCCTTCATCGTGCACGCCGAGTCCGCCTACGAGCGGGGCAGAAAGATGTGCGAGAAGCTGAAGGAGGAGATCCCCAGGCATCTGTTCGAGATCCCGATCCAGGCTGCCGTGGGCGGCAAGATTATCGCCAGGGAGACCGTGAAGGCTGTGCGCAAGGACGTGCTGGCCAAGTGCTATGGCGGTGATATCAGCCGTAAGAGAAAGCTTTTGGAGAAGCAGAAGGAAGGAAAGAAGCGGATGCGCCAGATCGGCAATGTAGAGATTCCGCAGAAGGCCTTTATGAGTGTGTTGAAGCTGGACGACGAATGACCGCTGTCCTCACCATGAAATGAGACGTAAACCCATATGAATAAAAAACAAAAGAAGCCTTTGGAGCTGTATATCCATATCCCGTTCTGCGCCAGGAAATGCCTGTACTGTGACTTCCTGTCCTTCCGCACTCTGGCGTCTGTTCACGAACAGTATGTGGAACAGCTGATTAAAGAAATAGAAGCAGAGGGTGCTTCCTGCCATGAATACCAGGTCGTGACCGTGTTCATCGGAGGGGGCACTCCCTCTGTGCTGGAACCGGAACTGATACGGGATATCTGCCATGCCGTGCATCGCTCCTTTGACGTGGCTGCGGACGCTGAGATTACCATTGAGGTGAATCCGGGCACTCTGCTACAGAACAAGCTGCACATATACCGCGCCTGCGGTATCAACCGTGTCAGCATGGGACTTCAGTCCGCCGACAACCGGGAGCTGGAGTATCTGGGCCGGATTCATTCCTTTGAGGAGTTCTTAAAGAGTTTCCAGAACGCCAGAATGGCCGGTTTTTCCAACATCAATGTGGATCTGATGAGCGGCATTCCCGGACAGACCCTGGAATCCTGGAAAAATACTCTGAAAAAAGTGACCATGCTGAAGCCGGAACATATTTCTGCATACAGCCTGATCATTGAGGAGGGAACCCCCTTCTGGGACCGGTACGGGGCTGAGGGGAGAGCGGGGACCCCGCCGGTGTCTGAGGGCAAGCGACTGGAAGCAGAGCGCATGACCCTGCGGCGCAGGGAGTATCCCCCTCTTCCGGACGAGGACACGGAGAACCGGATCTACCACCTGACCAGATCCTGCCTGGCGGACCAGGGATATGCCAGATATGAGATATCCAACTATGCCAGACCGGGTTTTGCCTGCCGCCACAACATTGGCTACTGGACCGAGGTGGAATATCTGGGCCTGGGCCTGGGGGCATCCTCCTATCTGGCGGGATACCGCTTCTGCAATGAGAGGGACCTGGAGACCTACCTGGGCCTGGACTTCTCAGAGGAGGGCTGGTCCGGCCGCCTTCACCCGCAGCTGCAGCAGCTGAGCAGGGAGACCAGGATGGAGGAATTCATGTTTCTGGGCCTTCGGATGACAGAGGGGATCTCGGAGATCAACTTTGTCTCTACCTTTGGGGTGAAGCTGGAGTCGGTATACGGTCCGGTTATAGCCCAGCTGATCGCCAACGGGCTGCTGCAGCGCAACGGCGTGTGGCTGTCCCTGACCGAGTGGGGGATGGATGTGAGCAACTTTGTGCTCAGCGAGTTCCTGCTGGGCTAAGAGACGAGAGGGAGAAACTTTGTGATATCTGATGGAAAGCAATTTTAAGACACGCTCCAGAGAGGCAGTCCGGCAGCGCCTGGAGGAACTGGCGGAGCCGGGCTACCGCGATTTTAATATGAAGCTGCTGCCCGGCGTGGAAGATGTGCTGGGGGTGCGGACGCCCCTGCTGCGCCGCATGGCCAGGGAGATCGTGGGAGGCAGGGCCGCCGCGGCTGCTTCCGGCGAAACCTGGGGCTGGCAGGCATACATATCCCAGGTAAAAGAAGCCTGGGAAAAGGGGGAAGCCTGTTATGAGGAGCGGCTGCTCTGGGGCATGGTGATCGGCAGCTGCCGCCAGCCATGGGAGACGGTGGAGCCCCTGGTGCGGGAATTCGTTCCGGCGATTGACAACTGGGCGGTCTGCGACGGCTTCTGCAGCAGTCTGAAGATCGCGGCAAGCTGCCAGGACCAGGTGTGGGAATTCCTTCAGACCTATCTAAAGTCCGGGGAGGAGTATGATAACCGGTTCGGGGCGGTGATGCTGCTGTGTTACTATGTGGATGATGACCATGTGGAGGCCGCATTGCAGGCACTGGACCAGATTGAGAACCAGGGCTATTATGCGAAGATGGCGGTGGCATGGACTGTGTCCATCTTCTATGTGAAGCTGCCGGAGCAGGTGCTGCCTTATTTAAAGGAGAACCACCTGGACGACTGGACCCACAACAAGGCGCTGCAGAAGATCTGCGAATCCCTGCGCCCTGACAAGGAGACCAAGGCGATGATCCGGGGCCTGAAGCGCTGAAAAGGGGACCTAAGATGAAGAAGAATTGCGAGAGATGCTGCTGGCATTGGAAAGGGGTAAAGGATGAAGCTGGTTGAGTTAAAGTGTCCGGCCTGCAACGGCACAATGAAGATGGACCCGGAGCACCCGGGGGAGGCGGTATGCGATTACTGCCAAAGCCGCTATATCGTGGAGAGCGAGGGCGGGGAGGACAGCTACCGCCTGGGAGCGGAGAAGCAGAAGCAACAGCAGCAACAGCAGAATGAAAGCAGCTGGTATACGGCGGTCAGGATGCAGAACTCGGCTGAGAAAAAACGTCAGGAGCAGTCAAAGGTGAAGGAGACCCTGGCCCTGGCCATCGCAGGCGTGGCTCTGGTGATGATCATATGTGTATTCTTCGTTCTGCGGCCCAGCACGGGCAGTTCCAAGACCTCCGGTAAAACCGTGGCCAAGGCTTCCACCACAGCCCAGGAGACAGAGGAGGCTGTAGAGGACACATCCTTTGTACCGTGGACCCGCGGTATGGCGCTGGTGATCGGGGAAATATATGGAACCGATGCGGATCAGGTGAGCGAGCAGGATCTGGCCAAGCTCCGCTATCTGTTCCTGCAGCCCAATATCAGTGAGATGAGCAGCAACCGCAACTTTTTCCGGGTAAAATACAGTCTGGAGGGAGATGTGGGTCCAGACGGAGAACTGCTGGTACATACCTTTGAGCAGGACCTGCCGTCGGATGTCTCCAGAGGCTGGGACCTGTTTAACGATTTCTCCTGCCTGAGGAACCTGCCGGGCCTGGAGAAGCTGAATGTCAACAGCTCCCTCAATAAAGGGGATCTGTCGGGCCTGCCCAATTTAAAGAGCCTGGGCATCCGTTCGCGCACCATTGAGGAGGCGGCCGCACTGTTGGATGATCCCAGCCAGATCAAGGAGCTGGAGTATGACTATTCCTACAGCTCCCTGGAGGGAATCGGCGTGTTCTCCGGCCTGGAGAGCCTGATTCTACACGGAAGCTCCGACCTGACAGACATTAAGGATCTGGCGGCGTTAAAGGAACTGAAGTCCCTGACCCTGGAATACTGCCCCAGCCTGAAGGATTTCTCCGTACTCTTTGTGCTTACGGGCCTGGAGAAGCTGAGCCTGGATGTGGATGAGCTGAAGGATATCAGCTTTGTGAACAGTATGCCGGAATTAAAGAGTTTTTCAGTGGATGACAGCGTCTGCCTCTCCTTTGATCCTCTGGCAGCCTGCCAGAACCTGACGGAGCTTGTGCTGATCGACAACTATGAAGTGGAGAACTATCAGGCGGTCAGCGGCCTCACGGGCCTTACCAGCCTGACCCTGCAGAAATACTCCAACCAGCCGGACCCGGACTTAAGCGGCCTGACCCAGATGACCAGGTTAGATGTATCCGGCTTTAATTCCAGTTCCTTCCTGCGCAATATGGGCGGTCTCACGGATCTGACCATAGCAGGCCTCTCCATTGACAATGGAAATGTGTTCGAGGGGCTCACCAACCTGACCCGCTTCAAGGGCACAGGAAACTGGGAATATATTACAAATACAAGCTTTTTGGCCAACCTTCCCGGACTGACTGAGATTGACCTGGCCGGGACCACGTTTTATACGGATCTCTCCCCTGTATTTAATAAGCAGGGATTGGAGACACTGAACTTAAAGGGCAGCAGTTTTGAACTGAACTTTGGCCGTCTGACAGACAACAGCAGCTTAAAGAACCTGTCCATGGGCAGCGTTAAGCTGTACAAGAATGTGGTGATCCAGCGCTCAGGCTATATCAGCCAGATCAACTGGGACGATGTGGCCCTGGATGCAGAGCTGGGCTTTCTGGCCCATTATCCGGCCTTGGAGAAACTGGATCTGGCGGACAATAAGCTGACGCAGATCCAGCCGGCGAGCCAGCTTCCAATGCTGAAGGAGATCAACATCAGCAAGAACTATGTGACGGATCTGAATCCCCTGTCCGGCCTGGAGCTGTTAAA
This sequence comes from uncultured Clostridium sp., assembly GCA_900551225.1. Classification (GTDB taxonomy): domain Bacteria; phylum Bacillota; class Clostridia; order Lachnospirales; family Lachnospiraceae; genus Enterocloster. The sequence goes on along the minus strand of URUZ01000241.1, from coordinate 348 downwards.
GCGCGCCGACTGCCGGGAGAACCCTGTGAGTAACTGGCAGGTCCTGGGAGAGGGCGTACAGGTTATAAAATAAGATAATATATCAAAAGACACCGCAGCCGGATTCAAAACGGCTGCGGTGCTGATATAATGCGGTATATTGGATTCACTTAACTGCCTCGCCTGTGATGGTAACCACCATTTTATTGGGCAGGCACACAATGGTGTCGGTGGCCAGGTGTTTTCTGCCCTGCCTGACGCAGAGCTTGTCGGGACAGGAGGCATCGCTGCACCAGATCTCCCCGTCCTTTATCTCCAGCACATTGGTGCTCCCGTTGGCCCCGGTTATGGTGACGGTGGGATCGACGC
>URUZ01000240.1 GCA_900551225.1 uncultured Clostridium sp. | reverse complement strand
GCCTCCTTCATTGGGGCCAAATCTCCCACAAAGTGTGACGCACAGCTGACGGAAAGCAATTTTCAGACACGCTCTAGGGCAGACTCTCTCTAGCGGTTGGTATTCTCGCAGCTCTGATTGCCCACTGTGCAAGAGGTCTTGCAGGCAGACTGGCAGGAAGTCTGGCACTCGCCGCAGCCGCCCTTCTTCATGGTATCCTTTAAGGTATTAGCATTTAATGTCTTAACGCGCTTCATATAGCGACACCTCCTCTATTATTCCTAAATATAATTCCTTGAAATTATAACACAGCTTTGCAGGCTATGCAACGGGAAATTACGAATATCCGGCGTGTTCGGGGAATATATTGCACCATAGAATCAAGTTAAAGGAGAACATAAATGGAAAATGGAATTGTAAAACCCATGCTGCGTTCCCTGCTCGTCTCCTACCTGCTTTCCGGAATCCTGCTGGCCGTGCTCGCCTTCGCCCTGTATCAGCTGCGCCTGAAAGAGGGACAGGTAAACATCATGGTTTATGTAATCTATTTCGTCACCTGTTTTCTGGGCGGGATGGTGGCGGGAAAAGGAATCAGGCAGCGCAGGTTTTTCTGGGGACTGCTGTCCGGCCTGGCCTATTTTCTGGTATTGTTCGCAGTGTCCTGGATGATGAATAAGGGCGGAGCCATTGACATGGACCGGTCTCTCACCGTTCTTGGAATCTGCGCGGCAGGCGGAACCATCGGGGGAATGATCAGTTAAGGCATGAGGAAAAAGGAACCTGATCCCATGGGATTGGTTCCTTTTTGCATTCTTATTTTTTCTTTATCTCCTTCAGGCTTTTGATCACCTGGTCCACAGCCACCATCATACCGCCCAGGAATATGAAAATGTCTCCCAGGTTAAACACCACCTTCTTAAGTCCCTTCCACTGGATGCTGAAATAGTCCACCACGTATCCGCGGACAATCCTGTCATATATATTACTGATCGCTCCGCCGATGCAAATGGCCAGGCCCAGCTTCTCCAGCAGGGAGTCCTTCCGGTCCATCAGCGCTACCAGCGCGCCTGCCAGGGCCGAGGCCACCATCAGCGGCACTCCCTTCACCAGCTGAGGCCTCTTCTCAAGAAATCCAAAGGGAAATCCGCTGTTGTGGTTCTTGTACAGTCTGATCCACCCTTTTGCAGACGGCAGGTCCCTGGGGAATGTCTCATCCTCCTGGTCCTCAATCACCTGTTTAACCCCAAGATCCAGCGCCGCCAGACCCCCGATCAGCCATCCGTATATCATAAGCCGCCGCCCCCTTTTATCATTTATTCTTAAATGTTCAGTGTTACATTTATTCTTATTTTACTATGATCTCCTGTTACCGTCCAGTGAAACGTTTCTTAAATTTTGCATATACTAATGCAAACATTTAATTATGAGGTTTCCCATGGCACGCTGCCCATATAATCCGGCCTCTGAAGATGTGGCCGATTTCATCTACCATTACAGCAGTCAGAGTGCGCCTTCCGGGCTTTTCGAAGAAGCAAACAGAGTATGCCTGGATTATGTCACCAAGGACTTTATCATAATCTATACGCCCTTAGAAAGTATTCTTCCCCTCTCCTTGGAAAAATATCCTTACTACAGCATTCCCAATCTGTTCACGCTGCTGGATACCTCCAGCATGGACGCTTCGGGTATCACCTCCACTTTCAACACGCCGACACTGGCCAACAAGGGCGCGGGCACATTGATCGGGTTTGTGGATACAGGAATAGATTATGTAAACCCATTGTTTCGAAACCCGGATGGGACCACGCGAATCGCAGGTCTCTGGGACCAGACGCTGCCGGTTGACACCGACGAAATTCCCCCCGGCGTTCCCGATTATTACCCCATGAGCGGTTCCTCCTACGGGACGGAATTTACAGAGGAACAGATCAATGAGGCCCTGGAGGCGGAAGATCCCTACTCTATCGTCCCCTCGCGGGACACCAACGGCCACGGCACCTTTCTGGCAGGCATCGCCGCGGGAGGCACCACGCCGGACGGCGATTTCACCGGCGCCGCTCCGCTGTGCAATCTTCTGGCTGTCAAGCTGAAACCGGCCAAACAGTATCTGCGCGACTTTTACCTGGTCAATGAAAATGCTATCGCATACCAGGAAAATGATATCATGACGGGCATCAAATATCTCCGTGTGATGGCCCACCGACTTGGCCGTCCCTTGGTGATTCTGATCGGTCTGGGCTCCAATTTAGGAAGCCACGAGGGCCTGTCGCCCTTAAGCTCCACCTTACAGGATGTGACACGTTTCCTGGGCTTCTCCTCTGTTATCGCCGCAGGCAATGAGACGGGCCTGGCCCACCACTATGAGGGAAATATCCCGAGAGGCGATACATATGAGGATGTGGAGATCCGGGTGGGTGAGCCTGAATCCAGAAGGGGCTTTGTGGTGGAGCTGTGGGCCTCCAACGCGGATACCTACACTGTGGGCTTTACCTCCCCCAGCGGCGAGACCATCACGCACATTCCCATCATCTCGGGAAATGAGACCAGAATCCCCTTTCTGCTGGAGAGCACAGTGATCACCGTCAATTATCAGCTGATCGATGTCAGCTCGGGCCGTCAGATGGTCTTTATGCGCTTTGATGCCCCCGCAGTCGGTATCTGGCGCATCCGGGTCTATAACTCCCTGTTTTTCACCGGCCAGTACAACCTGTGGCTGCCGGTGGACACCTTTATCTCGGACCAGACCGTGTTCCTGCGGCCCAGCCCGGATACCACCATCACCCTGCCGGGCAACACGCCCTCCCCCATGACGATCAGCGCTTACAACCATGAGAACAACAGCATTTACATCCACTCCAGCCGCGGTTTTGCCCTCAGCGGACAGATCAAACCGGATCTGGCTGCCCCCGGGGTCAACGTCTACGGCCCGGCCCTGGGCGGTGTCCCGGGCAATATCCCCATGACCAGGAAAACGGGAACCTCCGTGGCCGCTGCCCACGCTGCCGGCGCCATAGCTAATCTGCTGAGCTGGGGTCTGGTGGAGGGCAACGATATCTCCATGAGCGAGGCCTCCCTCCGGGCCTACCTGATCCGTGGAGCAAAAAGAAATCCAGCCCTCACATATCCCAACCGTGAATGGGGATATGGAGCGCTGGATTTGTATCAGACATTTTTGCGGTTGCGATAGGTGAAGGGGACGGGCTACCGGGCTACAGGGGCGCGCTGCCGGGCCACAAGGGCGCGCTGCCCTCACATCACCCGCGCATACGGATCATGGGGCCGCCGCTTTTCTCCAGGTAGGGACGGGTCACAACCACTGCGCCGATATTGGAGTCCTTGGGAATCTCATACATGATATCCAGCATGAACTCCTCCAGGATGGCCCGCAGGGCTCTGGCGCCTGTGCCGCGTTTGATGGCCTCCCCGGCGATCCACGTCAGGGCATCCTCCTCGAACACCAGCTTGACTTCATCCATGGCCAGCAGCTTCTCGTACTGCTTGGTGATTGCGTTCCTGGGTTCCTTCAGAATGCGGACCATCATCTCCTCATTAAGGCCCTGCAGGGTCACTGTCACCGGCAGGCGGCCCAGGAACTCCGGAATCATCCCGAATGCGCGCAGATCCTCATTGGTCACATTGCCCATCAGGTTAGGATCGTTGTCAAATGTATCTTTCAGCACCGCGTTAAAGCCCACAGAGGACTTCTTGGCCAGGCGCTCTTTGATGATGTCTTCCAGATCCGGGAAGGCGCCGCCGCAGATAAACAGGATATTGTCCGTGTTGACTGTGGCCATGGGCGTCATGGCGTTCTTCTGGTTGGAACCCACAGGCACCTCCACTGAGCTTCCCTCCAGCAGCTTCAGCAGCTCCTGCTGCACCGACTCCCCGCTGACATCCCTGGTTGTGGTCTGCTTCTTCTTGGCGATCTTGTCGATCTCATCGATAAAGATAATGCCCTTCTCCGCCCGCTCCACATCATTGCCCGCGGCTGCCAGAAGCTTGGACACAACGCTCTCAATGTCATCGCCAATATAGCCTGCCTCCGTGAGTGAGGTTGCATCCGCGATAGCCAGGGGCACATCCAGCAGCCGGGCCAGGGTTTTCACCAGATAGGTCTTGCCGCTTCCCGTGGGGCCGATCATCAGAATATTGGACTTCTCAATGGTAACGTCCTCCTCCTCCGGCTGGGTCTGGCTGTCCCCGCTCAGGCGCCCTCCCAGAAATGCCCGTTTATAGTGGTTGTAAACCGCCACGGAGATCACCTTCTTGGCCTTCTCCTGGCCGATGACGTATTCGTCCAGCCTGGCCTTGATCTGGTGCGGTGCCGGAACATCCTTCATGGTCAGCTGCGGCTGTTTCTCCGATTTCTTGCGGATCTTCTGTTTTTTCGGAATCTCCACTCCCGGCGGGGTGGGGTTCACATCACCCAGATTCATGTTCATGTAGGGCATATTGGGCAGCTTGGAGAAATCCATACCGCTCTGAGTCACCGAATCAAATGCCTTCTGCATGCAGTCATGGCACAGGTTCATCCCCCCCGGCATGGACATCATGGGGCCTGCCTTGCTCTCCGGTCTCCGGCATATGTAGCAGACCTTCTCATATTTATCGTCGTCCCGTTCCTGTGCAGGCTTCTCCGCCTCAGTCCCGGCTGTATTTATCTCATCCTGGTTCTTATCAATATCTCCCAAAATTTACTCTCCTCTCAGATATCCGGCACTATTTCCGGCCTGTTTAAGTATATAACAAAATGCTTCCCCAAACAAGAGGAAGCATTTTATAAATCTGTTAATTTCCGGGCTCTGCCGCGCTCTCAGGCATAGGGGCCAGGGTAATGGTCACCTTACGTTCCACATACTGTCCGTTCTCCAGGGACTGTACAGTCAGATCCACCTGGTCACCCACCTCATAGTAGGTCAGAAGCAGCTGGAGATCTCCCATGGTTTTCACAGACTGTCCGTCGAATTTGGTGATTATATCTTTTTCATTGATGCTGGAACCGGCTGCCGCGCCATTTTCCAGGATTTTAAACACATACACGCCCTCAGGCATTCCCAGGGTTTTGGAGGTTTCTGCGTCCACTGAGGTTCCCTGGATTCCCAGGTATCCCCGCTTCTCCTCATCTACCGTATTCTGGGTTTTCTTATTCATCAGATCACCGATGATCCCCTGGGCCTTGGAGATGGGGATGGCGTATCCGATTCCCTCCACCTCAGTGGAAGAGTATTTGGCTGCGTTGATGCCAATGACCTCGCCCTTCATGTTCAGAAGCGCGCCTCCGCTGTTGCCTGGATTGATGGCCGCATCCGTCTGAAGAAGGGTTCTGGTGCTGTTCTGGGACACCCGCACCTCACGGTTTAAGGCGCTGACATAGCCCACGGTCACAGACTGGCCATAGCCTAAGGCATTGCCGATTGCCACCACGCCTTGTCCCACTTTCAGCTGATCTGAATCTCCCAGCTTTGCAATCTTGATTTTGGACATGGTATCAGGGGAAATGCTCTCCACCGGCACTGCTATCACTGCCAGATCGGCATCCACATCCGTGCCCTTGATAGCCGCCTCCACCACGCTCTCATCGATAAATGCAACCTTAACCTCCTTGGAGGCCTCAACCACATGGTTGTTAGTCACAATCAAAAGCTCTTTGTCATTTTCTCCCACAATGATGCCGGAACCGCTGCTGGGCACCTCGTAAACCTGGCCTCCCCCTCCTCCGAAGAACCAGGAGTAGGGATCATTGGATTCATATTCCATGGTGCTGGTGATGGCCACCACCGAAGGCATGGCCTCCTCCACAATGGATGAGACGTCTGTGCCGGGCGCCGCCGTCTGGTTTTTGTAAAATTCCGGTGTCTTGATGTCGGGCTGTACCTGGTGCCCTTTGTCCTGGCCGTCTTTGGATTGCTCTGCGGCCTCCTCAGTGGACTGGACAGCTGCTGGAATTGACGGAATCAAAATGGAAGCCGCCATGTTGACGCCCACCATCGTGGCGCCGGAAACAGTGCCAAACAGAATGGCCGCCGCGATAATACCCGCTGCCTTTTTAGCCGCTCCGCCCTTTTTTTTCCTGGGCGGCTGAGGCGGAACAGAAGGGCCGCCGTTATATCCCTGGTAATCTTCGTACATATTCAAATTCCCCCTTCTATATGATGGTCTGTCAATTATACTCATGTGCAGTTTATCAGCCATTTGTGATAAAATTGTGACCAGTTTATAATCAAACGCTAAAATCGTATTTCAACTGAACAAAAAGGGCGGCAACGGCCCAACACCGTTACCGCCCCAGATCTATGATCGTGTCTGTGCAAAACTTATTTAATTGCCGCCCGGCCCTGTTATGATTGAATCAGGTCCCCCGGAATTGTTGTCCACTGCCGGCTTGGCCGGCTTGGTGGACGTTGTGGAATTGTAAGGCGAATTCCCGCTGCCGCCCGGGGAGTTGGAACCTGGGTAGGCTGCGCTGGTGGGCGCGGTGGTGGCCCCGGGTCCCGATGAATCGTCTGGGGACGAGGTGGTACCCGGCGCGCCCGGATATGGCGCAGAGGTAGACGGATTAGTGCTTCCGCCCGGGGACGTAGGCGCTGTGCCGCCCGGATAGCCCTGACTGGAGCCTGGGTAACCCTGGCTGGAACCCGGATAGCCCTGGCTGGAGCCTGGGTAGCCTTGGCTGGAACCTGGGTAGCCCTGGCTGGAACCTGGGTAACCCTGGCTGGAACCGGGGTAGGGACTGCTGCTGCTGGGATTCAGATGATCTCCCTCCGGAGGATCAATCTCATTGCCGAACTCATCGGTCTCCAGCTCCAAATCGTGTTCATCTTCCCCGTCAATCACCGAACTGCTCTCCACCGTGCTCTCATTGGCTTTGGTGGTCTCCCGCTCATCATCGTCATCGGAAGCCGCCTTCGTGGCTTGTGTGGGCTTTGGTATATAACCTCCGTCCGTGCCCACATGGTCAATGGGCTTGGCATTTTTATATAGCCCCGTATCTTCCGAAATCTTGGCACTTATTTTCTTGACCATGTCACTGGGTTCGTAATTTTCTTCCCCAAATAAGAATTGGTGCAGCAGGGTTACATTTTTCTCCAATGTTGCCGGAATAACACAGTCTCCCTTTTTGCCCATATTGACGTCGTCACGGGCCTGGGGGAAGCCGGTGGTCTCGCCGATGTAATATTTAGTCAGATTCTTAGCCGCCGGAATGATATCATTGAGATCCACACTGCTCTGGATCTGTCCCAGTACCACTTCCATTACGTTGTTAACTTTGGCAAAATCAGCTTTCTTTAGTTTATCAAATGCCAGCTGTATAACCTTCCTCTGCCGCTCAGTTCTGGCGAAGTCAGTGTCCATTTTACGCAGTCTGGCGTAGGCTACCGCCTGGACGCCGTCCAGATGGTTCATACCCGCATGGGTCAACTGATGGGAACCCACCCCTGTGGCTTTTACCGTCTCTGTGATGAAGGCATTGATGTAGTAGAATTCCGCCTTGCTCAGCTCTATGTCCACGCCGCCCAGGATGTTGATGGCGTCTATTACAGCTTTCCAGTTAAACACCGCATAATCGTCAATCTGCAGGTCCAGATTCTTGTTCAGCGCATTGATGGCCTGTTCCGGGCCGCCTAAAAAGTAGGCCTGGTTGATTTTATTATATGACCCCTTATCGTCCAGGTTCAGATATGAATCACGGAACACGCTGACAAGCTTGATCTCTCCACTGTCCCTGTTCACGTTGCAGATAATATTGACATCTGAGTTATTGCCTCTGCCCAGAGAATTATCCCGGCTGTCCACGCCGAACAGGGCGATGGTCCAGTAGCCTTCCATCTCTTTCTTTTTCTCAAATACCAGGTTGCCGTTGGTTATCTCATTCATGTTAAAACTGTTGTCACGCTGGATCAGGTTCATCTTCCCGATAAAGTAGCGGGCGCCAAAGATCAGGCAGAGAGTGATAACCTCCACAATAATCAGGGTAATGATGATTCTGCGCCTGCGTTTAACAGCCTTGACCTGGGGGTCAGGTTCCTTCCCTCCCTTGCGGTCCGCTGGGCCGGAACGTCCCTGACGTTCACCATTCTTACCGGCCGGCGGAAGCTCCACCCACTCGGGCTGGCCGCCCTGTCTGCCGGCTTCGCCGTTAAACCTTGGGCGCTCTGTCTTAGAGGCAGCAGTCTGCCCGGATGCAGCTCCTGGGTAGGATGAGGATGAGTACCTGGAAGCGGCCCCGCTTCCCGAGGTGCCCGGACGCGAGGATGTACTGCCTATTGCCGCTCCGTTTCGTGGTGCGCCGGGGATTGCTCCGCGGGCTGCTGCGCCGCCATTTGCACCGTACGCTGCCCCGCTGCCGTTCACTCCGCCGCGGGCTGCCGCTCCGCCATATGCTCCGCCGCCGTTCGCTCCGCTACGGGCTGCTGCTGCGCCCTTTGCTCCGCCGTACGCCGCACCGCTGCCGTTCGCTCCTCCGCGGGCTGCCCCGCCGCCATTTGCTCCACCGTACGCTGCCCCGCTGCCGTTCGCTCCGCCGCGGGCTGCCCCGCCGCCATTTGCTCCGCCGTAGGCCGCACTGCCGCTGTTTGCTCCGCCGCCCTTTGCTCCACCGTACGCTGCGCTGCCATTCGCCCCTCCTCGGGACGTCCCGCTGCCATTCGCTCCGCCGTAAGCACCTGTACCTGGGCGCACTGCGCCCCCGGCTCCATTTTCAGCGCTGCGTCGTGCTGTCCCCTGTCCAACGCC
>URUZ01000239.1 GCA_900551225.1 uncultured Clostridium sp. | reverse complement strand
ACATAAAGGAGGAGGAAAACAAATGTTATTTACGGTTATTAAAACAAATGCGTATCAGGATTCCATTAATCTCATGCTTCTCACTAACCGGATCAACACATTGGACGGGGTGGTTCAAAGTTCGATCATGATGGGAACAGATGCCAATAAAGACATCTACAAAAACTCAGGACTTTACACCGAAGAGGTAGGAGCGGCTAAGCCCAGCGACATGGTAATCGTTGTGGACGCACAGGATCAGGCTGTTGTGGATCTGGTGCTTAAGGAGGCAGAAAGCTTCTTAAACGACCTGTCCGTAAAACGTGAGCAGAACGCAGTCCAGAGCGCAACTGACTGGGACACTGCCATGGAGAACCTTCCTGACGCCAACCTGGCCCTGTTCTCCATACCGGGAGAGTATGCGGCTTCTGAGCTGGAGGAAGCTCTGGACCGCGGCCTGCATGTATTTTCCTTTACAGACAACGTTTCACTGGAAGATGAGATCCGCCTGAAGAAGAAAGCCCACGAAAAAGGTCTGCTGTTTATGGGCCCTGACTGCGGCACAGGCATCATTTCCAGCATCCCCATCGCATTTACCAATGTGGTAAAGCCTGGGAATATCGGAATCGTAGGCGCTTCCGGAACAGGTATTCAGGAAGTGACCACCATCATCGAGCGCTTGGGCGGCGGCGTGGTGCACGCCATCGGAACCGGCGGCAGGGATTTAAATGAGAAGGTGGGAGCCATCACGGTGAAGGACGCCATTGTGGCCCTGGAACATCATGATCCCACAGACGTGATCGTGGTGATCTCCAAGCCCCCTGCGAAGGCCGTCCGGGACGAGGTGGTGGAGCTGCTGCAGAACGTGACGAAGCCGGTAGTAGCCGTATTCCTGGGCGAGAAGCCGGATCACTATGAGGGAAATGTCTATCTGGCCCACACCATGGAGGAGACCGCCCGCATCGCGGTGGATCTGGCCCAGGGACGGCCTGTAAAGAAGAACTACTGTGATCCCGTACAGTGCCCCACAGAGGACATCCTGCCCACAGGTAAGACGGTAAAGGGCCTGTACTCCGGCGGAACCCTGGCGGCTGAGGCCGGGATGATGATCTCCGAGGCACTGGGACTGGGCGGACTGATCAAGAAGGAGGGCTATATCTTACAGGCCCAGGGCTATGAGGTGATCGATCTGGGAGACGACATTTATACCCAGGGCAAGCCTCATCCCATGATTGACCCCGAGGTGCGCCAGAAAAAGATCAGAGAATATGCGGGGGACGCCGACACGGGCGTGATCCTTCTGGACTGCGTGCTGGGTTATGGCTGCCATCCCGACATGGCCGCCGCCCTGGCTCCGGTGATCCGCGAGAGCATAGAGCTGGCTGAGAAGGAAGGCCGCAAGCTGTATTTTGTGGGTTCTGTCTGCGGGACCCGTCTGGACCCCCAGGATTACGACCTGTCCGTGAAGACCCTGAGAGACTGCGGCGTGCTGGTGGAGGAGAGCAATGCCCGCGCCATCCGCCTGGCATTAAAATTAAAGGGGCTGGATATAGAAGAGAAAGACAAAGAGCTGGTGCCCTACACCGGAGCTAAGATCACGCTGCCGGAGCCGGACGAGAAGGTGATGGAGCTGCTGACCACCAAGCCCCGCATCATCAATATCGGGGTGGAGAGCTTCAATGAATCCATCGTGAAGTACGAGGGCAAGTCCGTGCAGTTTGACTGGAAGCCCATGGCCGGAGGCAACAAGAAGATGATCCGCCTTCTGTCCCGTTTAAACCGCATGGATGAGGTTGACGAGATGAACCGCAAGGTGGTGGAGCAGTTAAAGTCCTCCCAGCCGTTCCTGATGGATGTGGTACCCGCCAAGTCCGTGATTGAACCGTTAAATGAGAAGGTTCTCCTTCATGCAGGACCGCCCATCACATACGCTGAGATGACAGGCCCCATGCAGGGCTCCTGTGTGGGCGCAGCACTGTTCGAGGGCTGGGCAGAGGATGAGGCCTCCGCAAGGGCCATGCTGGAATCCGGCGAGGTCAGCTTCATGCCCTGCCACCATGTAAATGCCGTGGGCCCCATGGGCGGAATCACCTCCGGCAACATGCCTGTGCTGGTGGTGGAGAACAAGCTGGACGGCACCAGGGCCTACTGCACCATGAACGAGGGCATCGGCAAGGTGCTGCGGTTCGGCGCTTACTCTGAGGAGGTTGTGACCCGCCTGAGCTGGATGCGGGATGTGCTCGGCCCGGTACTGGGCGCGGCTGTCCGCTCCAAGGACGGCGGCCTGAACTTAAATGTGATCATCGCCAAGGCCATCACCATGGGCGATGAGTTCCACCAGAGAAACATTGCCGCCTCCTTAAACTTCTTAAAGGAGACTGCTCCCCTGATCATGAAGCTGGATTGGAACGAGGAGGAGAAACGCGCTGTTGTCCAGTTCCTGGCCGACACGGACCAGTTCTTCTTAAATATCATGATGGCCACCGGCAAGGCGATGGTAGACTGCGCCCGCAAGGTTACAGAGGGCTGTGTGGTAACCACCATGACCAGAAACGGCAGACAGTTCGGTATCCGTATCAGCGGCCTTGGGGACCAGTGGTTCACAGCGCCTGTGAATACGCCCAAGGGCCTGTATTTCACCGGATTCACTGAGGATGATGCCAATCCGGACATCGGCGACAGCGCCATCACTGAGACTGTGGGTGTGGGCGGTATGTCCATGATCGCAGCTCCCGGCGTGACGCGTTTCGTGGGCGCAGGCGGTTTTGAGGATGCGCTGCGGGTGTCCAATGAGATGGATAAGATCTGTATTACAAATAATTCCAATTTCAGCATTCCCACCTGGGACTTCAAGGGAGCACCCCTTGGAATCGATATCCGCAAGGTGGTGGCAACGGGCATCACCCCGCTGATCAACACGGGTATTGCCCACAAACAGGCCGGAATCGGCCAGATCGGCGCAGGTACGGTGCGCGCCCCGCTGGCATGCTTTGAGAAAGCGCTGGAAGCTTATGCAGAGCACCTGGGGATTGAGGAATAGAATGGGAAATGATGGCAGGATCAGCAGTTATCTGGATGGCGCCTTTATAGGGCGCAGCGCCGGCGCGGTGCACAGCTGTTTTCATACCAGCTTTAACTTCACGCTGGGGGACCGGCTGATCCACGCCGGCCCGGACTGCCGGCCCCTGTGCTGCTTCGGAATGGAGCTGCCGGGGGACCGGGTCAGGGCGCTGCTGCAGGCAATTGCGCCTGGAGACCTGGTGTCCTGCCGGGATGGACGAATCGCAGTGTACGGGAGAAATGAGATCTTCACCCTGCACGCGGATCAGATGGAAATGGTGGATTTGAGGATAGAAAATGGCAGGCCCCATGAGGGCGCGGCCCTGTGTGAACTGCTGCAGGAGCTGGATCTGGATGGGCAGCTGGGAATTGAGAAGGATGAACCGTTTCGGAGGTGCTGCCGGACGCTGGAGGCATTTGCGCGGAGCGCGGTTGTCCTGGGGGGCAGTGCCGGGCTTGGCCGTGCCCAGGGCGTCAGTGCCGAGGGCGCCAGTGCCAGGCCTGGCAGTGTCCAGGACATCAGTACCGGGCTTGGCCGTGCCGAGGGCATCAATGCTGGGCCTTCCGATACCCAGGGCGTCAATACACAGTTTGCCCGTCAATCTGGCCCGGACAGCCCAGGCGCCTCCATTCCGAGTCTGTCAGAAGCAATATCCTGGCTGATTGGCCGGGGCCAGGGTCTGACTCCCTCGGGAGATGATATTCTGCTGGGATATGGGGCGGGGCTTCTGGCCCTGGACCCATCCGGCGCGGGGCGGCTGTTTCTGAACACGCTGTCCGGCTGCCTTCATGGGCAGACCACGGACATCAGCCTTGGATACTTCAGAGGTCTGGCGGCCGGCTGTGTCAACGAAAATATGAAATTACTGCTGCGGGGCTTTTGGAACAATGACAGAGGGGACACCAAGCGCTGGCTTGAAAGCGTGCGCGCGGTGGGGCACACTTCGGGGTGCGACACATTGTTTGGCCTTCGCCTGGTGCATAAATAAATATAAGAGATGGAGAGGTAAATGTATGAAAGCTCGTTATGAAGCAATGCCTGTTTCTGAACGTTACTGGTGGAAAGTAGTAGCACTTTGTTTTGTGGGATGGATTCTGATGTATGCGGACCGCACGATTCTGAATCCTGTTATGGGAAAAATCGGAGAGCAGTTCGGCCTGAACAACGCCCAGCTGGGCCTTGTAAACAGTATCTTTTTCCTGGCATATGCCATCACCCAGATCCCTTCCGGAATGGTAGGAGATAAGTTTGGCAGAAAACTGATTATATCACTTGGATTCATCCTGTTCGGCGCGACCACCTATCTCAGCGGCGTGGCTTCCGCATTTGGCGTATTCATGCTGTTCCGCGTACTGACCGGTATCGGCCAGGGCGCATATTACGGCCCCCAGTACGCCATGTCCACAGAGGCCATCCCCACCAAGAGCCTGACCCTGGGCACGGCCATCATCAACAGCGGCATGGCCTTCGGTACCTCCGGCGGATACCTGCTGTCCAGTAAACTGGTTCTGGAAAATGGCGAGCCATGGAGCAAACCATTCTACATTATGGCCATCCCCACTGTGATTGTGGGCGTCCTGTTCTTCGTCCTGCTGAAAGAGAAAGTAATCCGTCCTGAGGATCAGGGTAAACAGCAGGTGGAGAAGGCTGCCGTACAGCAGGAAAAGATCTCTATGAAGGAAATATTTGGAAATAAAAACCTGCTGCTGGCATTTATCCTGTGCTTCTGTTCTATTTACGCTAACTTTGTAATCATTACCTGGCTGCCTCAGTTCCTGCAGGTTGAGCGCGGATTTACCGGCACCAGCGTGGGCTTTATCGCCTCCCTTGTACCCTGGGCGTCCATTCCCGGCGCGCTGCTGTTTGCACGTCTGTCCGATAAGTTTAAAGTAACCAAGAAGCTGGTATTTTTCCTGGTTCCCATTGCCCTGCTGGCAACCTTCGGCATCGCGTTTGTCCAGGACAGAACCATGCTGATTGTAGTTCTGATCGTATACGGCCTCACAGGTAAGCTGGCCCTGGACCCCATCCTGGTGTCATTTGTTGCAAAAAATGCCCCCAAAAAGGCACTTTCCACCGTACTCAGCGCTTACAACTTCGTAGGCATGTCCGGTTCCATCCTGGCTCCCTATATCACAGGTTATATTGCTGACAAGATGGGCTCCATGAAGGTTGGATTCTATCTGGCGGCAGTTATGCTGGTAATCGGCGGGATTGTATTCAGTTTTGCAGATGAGCAGAAAAAGGAGCGGTAACTATGAGTGATCGAATCGTTTTGGCCCTTGGGGGCAACGCAATTCTCACTGATGACGCCTCAGCGGACGCCCAGAGAAGGGCGCTGTATAGAACCAGCTCGCAGCTCTGCGAACTGGTGAAAAGGGGCCATCAGCTTGTGATTTCCCATGGAAACGGACCTCAGGTGGGGAATCTGTACTTGCAGCAGAAGGCGGGGGACTGCATAAAGAACCCCGCCATGCCCATGGACACCTGCGTGGCAATGACCCAGGGCAGTATTGGATACTGGCTTCAGAATGCATTTTACGAGGCCCTGGATCATGTGGGGCTGCGCAAGAACGTGGTCTCCCTGGTAACCCAGGTGGAGGTGGATGAGGCGGATCAGGCATTCAGCCATCCCACCAAGCCCATTGGGCCGTTTATGACTGAGGAGGAGGCCAGAGCCGCCATGGAGAGAGAGGGCGGCAGCTACGTGGAGGACTCCGGCAGAGGCTGGAGAAAAGTGGTTCCCTCTCCCAAGCCTGTAAATATTGTGGAATTCCCCGCTGTACGCCAGCTGATGGGAAGTGAGAACATTGTGATCTGCGGAGGTGGAGGGGGCATCCCCGTGGTGCGTTCCAAGGCCGGTTACCGCGGTATGGAAGCTGTGATCGACAAGGATCTGGCGGCGGAGAAGCTGGCGGAGCTGGTGGATGCGGATATGTTCCTGATCCTCACCGGTGTGGACCGGGTCTGCGTCAACTTCAACAAACCCGACCAGCGGGAGCTGGAATGCGTGACCACAGGACAGCTGAAGCAGTATATCTCGGAAAAGCAGTTCCCGGAGGGGAGTATGCTTCCCAAGATCCAGGCTGCCATCCGCTTTGTGGAATCAGGTGAGAAAAAGAAAGCGATCATCACCTCCATTGACCAGCTTGGCAGAATCGGGCAGGGCGCGGGTACAGAGATTATCGCTTCATAGGGGAAGGGGTACAGCTTATGAAACAAAGGAAATTGGGGACAACGGGGCAGATTGTATGCGCCATGATTCTGGCAGTGGCCGTGGGGACGGTGGCTGGGGACAGAGTCGCTCCGGTGAAGGTGGTGGGGGATATCTTCTTCCATTTGATCCAGATGCCCATTATTCTGCTGGTCATGGGCCAGCTGATTGAGGCGGTGGCAGGTTTTAATCCCAGGGAAATGGGGTCGGTGGGGGGGGAAACCATTTTCATATTCCTGTCCTCCAGCCTGACCGCGGCTGTCCTGGGTTCCATGGTTGGCATCTGGCTGAAGCCGGGGGCCGCCATAAAGATAGCAGCTGTGTCCGCTCAGACAGCGGATGCCTCGGCGCTTCAAGTGAAGTCGTTTTCTGAGACTATATTAGGATTTTTCTCCAAAAACATTATAGAGTCCATGGCAAACGGTGTGATAATCCAGGTGATACTCTTCGCCGTACTGTTCGGCCTGGCTGTCAGCTATGTGCGGGTGGAGAAGGGGAAAAATGAGCTGTACGAGGTGATCAAGCAGTTCAATGCAGCCATTATGCGGCTGATGGGCATGATTATGAAGGTGGCGCCCATTGGAATCTTTGCCCTGATGGCCTCCACCATCGGCTCCCTGGGCAGTAAAGTGATTCTTCCGCTGATCAATTATCTTCTGATTTACGGCGGATGTACCGTGGCGTTCTTCTGCCTGTGGCTGATTGTACTGTCCATCTCATTCAAAATACCAATCTGGCTGTTGTTTAAGAAGATCTCTCGGATCTCTCTGATGGCTCTAGCAACCACCTCCTCAGCCGTCACCCTGCCCACAACCCTGAAGGACTCCAGGGAGCGGCTGGGAATCGGGGACCGGGTGGCGAAACTGGTGCTGCCCCTGGGCATGTCTATCAACTGCAACGGCGCGGCCATGCACATGGCCATCACCGCAGTGACCATTACCCAAATCTATGGGATCACATTCGGGCTGAACGGTTATATTTATATTGTCATTATGGCGACCATGCTGTCCATGGCCAATGCCATTGTGCCTGGCGCCAGCGTAGTATCCCTGGCCATGATCGTGCCCCAGCTGGGACTTCCGGTGGAGAGCATCGCCATTTTCGCGGGCCTTGACTGGTTCGTGGGTATGTACCGCACGATTTTAAATGTGGACGCGGATGTATTCACCGCTTTGTTGGTGGCAAGAAGTGAAAATGAATTGGATTACAATACCTTTTATTCAAGAGAGGTGTAAATATTAAATACAACAAAGAGAGGCAAACCGGCCAGAGATTATGGCTGGTTTGCCTCTCTCTTTAGGATTTATGTATAATCCATAAACAATGCTTTATATGCAATGCCGTCTTTGCTATAATGGATAAAGATCAAAAAACGAAAGGAGAAAACCATGCATCTGAAGCAAATCCGTTTTTATGAAAGCGAATATCTCAATTATTGGCTGTTGACTCCGGAAGGCAATAATGAGCTTTCAGATATTGAAGTCTATATCCAGGGCACGGAACAGGGGCCTGAAGAGAGCCGGTATCAATTTGCCTGTGATATTCTTGACAAGCATTGGAGAAAAGTGATGGACCTGGCCCTGAACCGGCTGCATTCATGGGCGGAAGATACAGAGAAGGGGTACGAGGCCTCCTGCATTTACATAGGGGACTATCCCTATGGCCCCCAGGCAGGGCGGCAGCATGGATTTAAGCTTACTTTGAAAACCACCGGGAGTGATTGTGAAGATATTTATGGGGAATTTACAATCAATTTTAATCAAAATATATGGCCCATTGGATATGAGTTTTCAATCGCCTGATAATAGGAGGATATGTTTCATGAGTAAAATAATTGTGTTAGTGGGAAGTATGCGGAAAGGAGGGAATACCGACCTGTTAGCCAGGGCTTTTGCAGAGGGCGCAGGGAAGAATTATGATGTGGAGATCGTATCTGTGGCGGATTACAAGGTAAATCCCTGCACCGGCTGTAATGTCTGCATCAATCGGGAGGATCACAAGTGCTGCCTGAAGGATGATATGACAGAGATTTATGAGAAAATGGCGGACGCCGACATCCTGGCCATCGCATCCCCAGTCTATTTTTACGGGATCAGCGCCTCCCTGAAGGCTATGATCGACCGGCTCCACAACCCGATCCGCAATGGGTTTAAAATTAAAAAACTGGCATTGCTGCTGGCCGGTTCCAACTGCCTGCCGGAGCTGTTTGATGCAATCAAAATACAATACCAGCTGTCCCTGCGGTTCTTCAGCCTGGAGGACGCCGGCATGGTTCTGGTCAGGAGCGTTAAGGAAAAAGGGGATATAAGAGAAACCCAGGCCCTGAAGGAAGCCTATGATCTGGGCGCCTCCCTCTAGAGCATGTCTTAAAATTGCTTTCCGTCAGCTGTGCGTCACACTTTGTGGGAGATTTGGCCCCGATGAAGGAGGCGTAGTGGGCTACGTTGACTGAATTGGGG
>URUZ01000238.1 GCA_900551225.1 uncultured Clostridium sp. | reverse complement strand
AATTCATACATTATCACATATATTTTTAATCAGACACTGTTGCTGGAATTTTTACCTTAAAATTTCATTAAATTTCAACTTTATAATTGATATTTTGCCTTGTTCTGTAGTATATTTAAAGTGTGGGAGTCTAACTAACGGCCGTGCCTGCCGGCACAAGAGATTGATGTAGAACAGGAAGTGATCCTATGAAGATAGAACGAATAAATGACAACCAGATCCGCTGCACCCTCACAAGCTTTGATTTAAGCGTGCGGAATCTGAATCTGGTGGAACTGGCCTACGGCACCGAGAAAGCCAGGAAGCTGTTTCGGGAGATGATCCAGAAAGCCTCCAATGAGGTTGGCTTTGAAGCGGATGACATTCCGCTGATGGTGGAAGCCATTCCACTGACCAGTGAGAGCATTATGCTGGTGATTACGAAAATTGAAGATCCAGAGGAACTGGACACCAGGTTCGCCAAGTTCTCCCCGCCGTCGGATGAGGACCCCGAATCCCTGTTGTCCCAGCTGGCCGGTCAGCTCCTCGAAGGCGCTGACGATATGGACTGTCTGGAACCTGCCGCTGCGGACGATGTCCGCGGAGAGACAGAGAATTCCAAACAGGCTGATCAGACAGTTAAAACGGATGTGAACCCAATAAACGGCACCCGCATCTTCCGTTTTGACAATCTGGACCGGATCTGTGAGGCCGCCAGAGCCATCGGACAGATCTACGCCGGTACCAATTCCCTGTACAAGAAGCCTGACACCCGCCAGTATTATCTGGTGTTGAAGCGAATCAGCTGCGGAGATCTGGAATTCTCCAGAGGCTGCAACATCCTGGCAGAGTACAGCATGAAGCTGCCCAATGAGTACGCCAGCGAAGCCTACTTTATGGAGCATTACGAAGTCATGATCAAAGATAAGGCGCTGCAGGAGCTGCAGAAAATTTAATGAATGAGTAAAAGAATCCATGGTTCACCTCTTTAGAGGGAACCATGGATTTTATACTGTGCGCTATACCATGGCGCATGAATCCTCCTCAATCCAGCGCTTCACCGTCTCCATTGGCACTTCCATGGACCTGGAGATCACCTCCAGCGACACCCCGCTGCGGTAAAATGCTGCCGCGTTCTTTCTCCGCTCCACAGTAGCACCCTTTTGGAGACCCTTTTGGAGACCCTTCTCCCAAATCCCTTCACTTAAATTGCACATCTCATTTACCTCCTCCCGAAGTTCACCATCCACCTGGATTCCCAGCTCTCTCAGCCTGGCAATCCTCTCCTCCGCCCTCAGTTCCCCGCCAAATAAGGCCCACAGCATCCGGAGCAGCCAGGGGCTGTCAGCACATTCCTCCGAACCCAGACGTATAATCACTGCGCTCATCAGATTGTAATGCATCTCATCCTCTTCTACTTCCCCTATTATATCATGTTTATCCATCCGGTACAACGAAACTGTAAACTGTTTCGACTTCGGTATACCGCTTCCCATGCAGATCCAAATAGAATAAACCTTCTCCAGCTTCCGATAATCCATCTTCTCTGAGACATATCCCGGCTCTGCGGACAGCGCCCTTGCACAGTAGAACACCGCACGGCTGGATATCTTGTAACCGGGATTATAATCATTCTGGGCCTCCACATTGATGCGCAGCCCCAGCTCTCCTCCAAAGCGGCCGGGATATTTTGCCCGGAATATCACGTCATATACTACTTTCCCCTCAGTTATAGTGCTGTCCTCGCCGCCGGTTCCTAATATCTTCGCCTGGTTTCTGTACACCGGTTCCGACAGGCTGACGCTCTCCGGCTCAATGTAGCGGTTTACAATATCAGCGATACTGCAGTCCCGGTATTCCTCCAGAGTCCCCCTCATTATGTTAGCCAGAATCTGACGGTGGCTTAATATCTCCTTGCAGACCGCATCATAGCGCTGACATCCATCCTGAGCCAACTCAATCGTGCTTCGAATGCTCACATGGCTTTCCTCCTTCTCTATTCGGTTTTGCTGTGTGTTATCGGATTTTTCAACTCAGAATTACAAGAATATATATTTAGAATACCAGATAACAGATTATGATTCAGATAGATCGATATTACTCCGGTATGTTTCAAAAGTCAATATTCAATTGACTAAAAAGCCTAAAAATCCCCCCGCAGCCCTCACAGGCGCCGCAGAGAGATCTCAGTTAAACCACATTTAGAATGTCAGCACTACCTTCCGTATGGACGGGTCCTTTGTATCTACAAAATCAAAGGCCCTCTGCGCCTCCAGCAGCGGATAGGTGTGGGACACCGTACCCTTTAAATCCAGTTTCCCCTCCCGGATCAGCCGGATGGCCTCCCCGAATTTCCTGTTCTGAAGCCTGGAGCCGCGCACATCCAGCTCCTTGGAAGTGATCAGGAACTGGTTGACCTCCGTGGGGTCCACGGAGAAGCCCATGGTGATTACGCGGCCCGCATTTCCGGTCAGCTTTAAAAGCGTCAGCAGGGACGTCTTCAGGCAGGCGGCGTCAATGGATACGGTCACGCCGTAGCCATCGGTAAGCTCCATGATTCTGGCTTCCAGATCTTCCTTTATGGAGTTGACGGTGTAATGGGCGCCGTTGTTCTGCGCCTCCTCCAGCTTGGCGTCCACCACATCAGTCACAATGATGGTGGCGCCGCTGAGTCTGGCGATTTTTAAGATAGTGCTTCCCAGCGCGCCGCAGCCGTAGATCAGCAGCGTGTCACCGGCATTCAGCTCCGCCCTGGCGCAGCTCTGGATGGCAATGGTGGTGGGTTCGATCATCACTGCCTCCACATCGGACAGCCCCTGGGGCAGCAGGTAGCAGGCCTCATCCGGCACAGCCATGTACTCCCGGTAGCCGCCGTCCGTGTGGACGCCGCGCACCTGCAGGCTTCCGCATACATTGGGGCGGCCCTTGCTGCATGCATAGCAGTGGCCGCAGCTGCACACCTGATCCACAATCACCCTGTCCCCTGGCTTTACACGGGTCACCTCCGGCCCAGTCTCCTCAACCACGCCCACCATCTCATGACCGATCACCCTGGGGTAGGTGGCCGCTGCATTGGTCCCATGGTAGATCCCTATATCAGAGCCGCAGATGCCCGCGGCAGTCATTTTCACCAACACGTTGTCATGTTCTGTGATGTGGGGCTTTTCCATGTCGATGATGTTGATTACCCCTGGTTTTTCAATCTGTATTGCTTTCATTTTTAAATCTTCCTCCTGCACCATACTGCCGTAGCATTATTTTTTCTTGACCGCGTTTGACACGGACGCCACCAGGATCAGCACGAGAAATGCGCCCTGGATCAGCTTCTGCATGCCCGGTGAAAGGCTGGCCGCATTTAAAAATGTGGTCATAAACGACATCATCAGCGCGCCGAGGCACACGCCCAGCACATTGGATCTGCCGCCGGAAGCCGCTGTCCCTCCCACAAATGCCGCGGCAATGGAGGGAAGGAAGTAGGTAGTTCCCATATCCTGGAAGGCGCCGCCGATAAATGCGCCGCACAGCACGCCGGCCAGCCCGCACAGCGCGCCTCCCAGTGTAAATGCTGCGATCACCACAGGGCCGACCGCTATGCCCGAGTATCCCGCTGCCAGACGTTTCTGTCCAACCGCGTGAAGGTTCTTGCCGTATTTCGTGCGGTACAGCAGAACGGCCAGCAGTACAGCCACAATGATGCAGATCAGGGTCAGCATGGAGAAACCACCCAGATTCATGTTGATCAGCTTCACCAGCTGTGCGTTGGGCAGGGTTTTCATGTGAGGCGCTGAGATCAGGATCACCGTGAAGATGATGTAACCTGTGGCCAGGGTGGTGATCATGGCCGGCACCTTCAGGTAAATGTTGATGCAGCCGTTGACCAACCCGCATACAGCGCCCACCAGCACGGCCGCTATGAAGCCTACAAACAGATTGACGTTCATCAGGCTGCAGGATACATAGGCGCAGAGCGTCAGGATATAGGTCTGGGACAGGTCAATGGCGCCCTCCCCGCTGGTGACCACCACCATCTGGGCCAGTGCCAGAAGCAGTGCAAAGGTAGCCAGCTTGGAACAGGAGAACAGCTGGTTTAAGTTGAATTTGCCGGACACGGCGCCAATGAGGGCCCACAGGATGGCTGATCCGAGAAGGGGCCATATAAATGTATATTTCTCTGCTATCTTTTTCATCTGTCTGCCGCCTCCTTCTTATGGGTAATCAGCTTGATTGCCAGTACCAGGATTAAAATCATGCCGGTTACCGCGGTCTGGAAGTTGGAATCCACCTTCATGGAGGTGAGCAGCGCGGTGATGAAGGACATGGCGATGGCTCCCACCACAACGCCAACCGGTTCCACCAGGCCTCCCGACATCTCACAGCCGCCCAGAATGACAGTGGCAATACTCAGCATACAGTAGCTGGCCGCGCTGTTGGCGTCCGCGCCCAGGCACACTGCGGTAAAGGTCATGCCGGACAGGATTACCATCAGGGCGGACAGGCCGTAATTGGCCATCTTGGCCGCCAGATAGGACCAGCCGGAGCGCTCAACTGCAGTCGGGTTGTTGCCGATCCCCCGCAGGATCATGCCGTATTTGGCCCGGTACAGTACATACCAGGAGAACAGTGCCGCCAGCACGGCGATCAGCATGGGCATGGGCATTACAGGCAGCTTATATTTATAAATGCCTGTGAGCCAATCCGGGCAGCTGCCGCCGGGTGTGGGACTCAGCACCAGGGCAATGCCCAGCCAGATAAACTGGGCGCCCAGGGTCACCACAATTGCAGGAATATTGCGCACATGGATCAGGGCACCCATCAATACGTAAGCACCAATAAACAGCGCCAGACTCACAATCCCTGCCAGGGGATTGGCGGTGAGCACCACGGCGACCAGCACGTTTACAAGGCCGATGGAGTAGCCGTTTCCCATGTCAATGTCCCCGGATACCACGATAAACATCTGTCCCAGGGCCGCGAACACCAGGGGCACGGCGGAACCGATCAATGTCCGCATCCCAAAGTAGGAGAGGATTCTGGGGTTCATGTAGGCATTGGCCAGGATCATAAACACCATGGTGATGACGGGAAGCAGTATCCTGGAACCGGCCGCAGCCGAAAGAATACTTCTTTTTGCAGTACCGGACTCCTGCTTCTTCGCGGATACTTCCTTGAAGGAAGCCTTTACAATATTGGAGACAGTGATATCCGCCCCCACAAGCTCCTCAGTGACCGCGCCCTCGTGCATGATGTACGCACGGTCGCAGATCTCAATCTCCGCATCCTCGGTGCTGTGGAGGATAATGGCCCTTCCCTGGGCCTTGGCCTCATTTAACAGGCCGTAGATCTCCTGTTTGGTCTCAATGTCCACCCCTGCGGTGGGATCATTCAGGATAATCACATCCGCGCCTGAGGCGATGCCCCGGGCGATCAGGGCCTTCTGCTGGTTGCCTCCCGAAAGGGACATGATGGGGCTGTGTACGCCCTCCGCCCGGAATTTCAGCTTGTCATACCAGTGCTGGGCCAGATCCTGGGACTTTTTCCTGTCCAGCAGCAGGCCGGACTTCACCTGGTCTAAGTTGGCTGCCAGAATATTGTCGGCAATATCCCACAGAGGGAATACCCCTTCCTTCGCCCGGTCGCCGCTGACATAGGCGATGGTGCCGCTCAGCCGCACCGCCCTGTTACTGCCTGCACCCCGGCGTTTCCCGGCACTGAATATCAGATTCAGCAGCTCGGTCTGGCCGGAGCCCACAAGGCCGGAGACGCCCACGATCTCCCCCTGGTTTACATGCATGTTGATATTCCGCAGGTTTTTACCGCCGGCGCCTTTTAGCTCCACCAGCACACTGCCCTGGCCGCCGGACACGCTGCCATCCCGCCGCTCCCGTTTACCCGCCTCGCCGCCCATCATCTGGATCAGCTCATCGATGGTGATCTCGTCGGGATCGCACTCACCGGAGTTCCGGCCGTTGCGCAGCAGCAGAATCCGGTCCGAAACCAGCTTGATCTCATCCAGTTTATGGGATATGTAGATAACCGCCACGCCCTTGCCGCTGAGCTCCTCCACCACCTTGTGAAGCTGTCCTGCTTTGTCTGTGGAGAGAGCGGATGTCGGCTCATCCAGAATCAGGATTCTCAGGTTATCTGTCATCAGGGTCTTGCAGATCTCCACGATCTGACGCTCTGCCAGGGACAGCTTCTCCACGGGCCTTAAAACATCGATGCTGCTGCCCGGGAAATACCGCTCCAGCAGCTCCCTGGCCTCTGTCTGGGCTTTTTTCCTCCAGCCCGGTCTGCCGCAGGGCGTGTGTTCCACGCTGAGCATGGCGAAATTCTCGTATACGCTCAGGTTCGTGCACAGGGACAGGTCCTGGTAGGCGCATGCAATTCCCGCCTCCTTGGAATCCCTGGTGGTGTATTTCTCCTTCACCTGGCCCAGCACGGAGATGGTGCCGGCTGTGGGAGGCAGAACACCGGTGAGAATCTTCATCATGGTGGACTTTCCGGCCCCATTGGGTCCCACAAGACCGATTACCTCGCCTGCATATATGGCCAGATCCACCTTCTGAAGGGCCTTGGTGATGCCGAAGAACCGGTCAACTCCGCTCAGTTCCATGCAGGGGGTCTGATTTTCTTGGTGTTTCACAATCTCATTTCCTCCCGTCCGATGTATTGGGCTGTACAAATGCTACCAGCCGGATCGGTGAACCCGACCCTCCCTTGAATCTGTTGGGCAGCCCGATCACATAGGAAAATGCCGGCAGCCTGGACAGATTGCAGATATTCTCCATAATGGGAATCCCCCGGCCCAGCAGGATCTCATGGCAGATATACCGGGGTGCGCCGAACACATCCAGAGCCAGGGTATCACAGCCCACGGCCGCCACCTTTTTGTCTGCCAGATACGCCGCGCCCTCCCCGCTGAGTCCGGGCCAGTCCTTCAGATACCCGGCGCCACCAGGGCCGATGGCATAGCGTTCATCCCAGCCAAAGCGGATCATCACGATGTCCCCTGCTCTGATCTCCCCGTTCCGCGCTTCAAATTCCAGGATCTGTTCCAGGGTCAGCAGTCCCAGTGGGCCTGCCTGCTCCGCATGTATCACCACGCCCCGGCCCATGACGGCCCCGGGAGCCAGCTGGTCCACAGAGCTGCCACCGGGGATAAAATGCCTGGGCGCGTCAATGTGGGTCCCTGTATGTTCAGATAAACTGATGCCGCAGTGGAAGGATTCTCCCCCTGTCTCATAGGACTCGCAGACCCTTGATTCATATTTAGGCTGGGTCGGCCAAGACGGCATATCCTTCTCCATGGTGTAGGTCAGGTCCACCAGCTCCGCCTGATCCCTGACCCCTTCCATCACCTCAATAAAATCCTTGATTTCCATATTGCACTCCGCCCTTTCTCAGCATTTCATCATCTGCAACGGGGCCGCTGCCGCCTACCTGCAGCAGTCAGCCCCGTATATTGTACTGTTATCGGAAAGTTACCGTGATCTTACTTGTAGAGGTTCTCCCTCACCCAGTCCCGGTCAAAGGTGGGACAGCAGATGGCTTCGTCCGCCACGTCCGCGTAGTCCTTCACCTCATCCTTTGTCACGATACCAAAGGGATGGATCATCTCCTTGGGAACATCCTTGCCGTCCAGTATGTCCACTGCAACGTACAGCCCTGTTGCGCCGTCCCATGGATTGGAGGATACTGAGACAGTGTCATAGCCCTCGGGAGCCTCGTTGGCCCACCATTTCAGGAAATAGCCCCGGTTGTCGCCGCCGATCACCGGAAGCTCAAGGCCTGCGGACTGGAAAGCCTGGACCGCTGCGTAGGAGTCGCCGCCCTGGGTCACAATTCCATCTACCTGATCCAGTGTGGGCAGCACGCTGGCCAGCTCTGACTGTGCCTTGGAACCGGTCCAGTCGGTGTAGATCTCCGCAACTACCTTTACGTCCGGATATTTCTCCAGGACCTTTAAAACGCCCTCGTGGGCAATGTTGTCGAATTCGCTTCCGGCAGTTCCCCGCAGCTCAATGATATTGCCCTTGCCGCCGATGGCTTCGCACACATACTCAGTGAGGTAACCCATCTGGGCAATGGTATCGAAGTTGATCTGGTAGCACAGCTCGGCCTCTGAGGAAACAGGGCCGTCATTGATGATAATGCAGGGGATACCGGCATCAGAGGCCTCCTGGATGGCGCCATTTAAAGCGGTGGCGGAACCCGGATCAATGATGATGGCGTCCACGCCCTGAAGAATAAAGTTCTCAATCTGCTGTACCTGGGTACTGTTGTTCTGGTTGGACTCAGCGAAAATCACCTCGCTGACCTCCCCGGTCTTCTGAAGCTCCTCCGCAGCCTCCTTCAGATAGCCTTCCATGGCCTGGCGGTATGTGTTGCCGTTGTAGGAGTTGCTGAACCCAATGACATAGCCCTTGCCCTCTGCTGCGCCCTCAGTCTTACCCGCAGCCTCCGTCCCCTTTTCAGCTGAGCCGGCGGCGTCCGCGCCCTCAGCCGCTGTGGTCTGCGCCTCCGTGGCAGCCGTTGCAGAACTGGCCTGCCCTCCGCATGCAGCCAATGAACACATCATAGCCCCTCCAACCAGCAGCGCGATCCATTTGTTTTTTTTCATTTCCTCTTCTCCTTTCAGGTACAGTCTCCCTGCCCCTTGCACTTTAGAAATATATCAATATACTAATATATTACTTATGTGTACTTAATCTACCACATTTCCAAACATAAGTCAAG